>JBDOMQ010000225.1:0-14979 GCA_039831725.1 Pirellulales bacterium | reverse complement strand
GCACAACAGGACCTCCAGCGACTTGCTGGCATCGTGCAGACATGCAGAGCACGCCGACTTCTGATCACAGGCGATCTCTTTCATGCTCGTTCCGGATGCACAGAGCACGTGCTCGATGAGTTTTCTGCATTTTGTGAACAGGTTCATCTGTCGCATAACACGGAAGTTGTCATCGTCCTCGGCAATCACGATCGAGCCCTTGGTAAAAATTTTCGGCCTCGTGAAATTGGTATAAACCGATGCGAAGAAGAGATCATTGAACCACCTTTTCGCTTCGTCCATGAACTAAAAAGGCCTTCTTGTGCACAGTCTGATTACTTCACAATCGCCGGCCATGTTCATCCAAAAATTACCATCAAAGGCCACAGCGGAGATCGGCTGACGTGCCGCTGTTTCGTAACAACCAACAGAACTCTTCTTCTTCCCGCTTTTGGCTCATTTACTGGTGGCCATACAATACGTCCATCTAATGGAACTCGTTTATGGCTCGCCGAGACTGATGGAGTCATGGCGATAGCAAACACACTTGTCTGCTCATAGCAGACATACCGATGTAAATTCCAACAAGATGCAGATCACATCAAGAGGACTTGTCTTGTTTGCGCATACAAACAGTTAAGCAGGTCACGGGCAGTCAAAGAACATTCCCCGTATCGATCAACCGCGTCGTCACCTGCTGCCCCGTGAATCCATGCGGCAAGTCGAGCAGCATCGAAGGCACTGAGTTGCTGGGCAAGTAAGGCAGCAAGAACACCCGTAAGGACATCACCCGTTCCAGCAGTCGCCATACCCGGGTTACCGGATTCGTTGTGTATGCTGCTCGTGCCATCTGTTACCAGAGAACCTGGCCCTTTGAAGATAAATACTGACTTTGTCTCGTTGGCAAGATGTGTAGCTGCCGTTTCTAACTCTTTTCGTTCCTGTTTCTTTTCCCGAGACGGGTTGTGGCCAAGAAGACGTGTAAGCTCGCCGGCATGCGGAGTAAGGACCCTGGTCCCAGCATGTTCAAGTTTTTGCCACTCCGCATTCTGGGCAAGTGCCCACAATGCGTCGGCGTCAACAACCGCCGACATTGACAACGTCTGCCAAAGATCATGCACAATTTTTACAAGATCGTCACTGCGACCAAGCCCTGGACCAAGAGCCACCACGTCGGCTTTCTGGCAGCGGTCATAAATTGCAGATAATGCTGACAATGAAAATCGACCGGCAGCATCTTCTGGAAGGCCATGCGTCATCACACACGGGTCAAAACTGGCAACTGTTGCCTGAATCGACTCCGGCACAAGTACCTCGACCAGCCCAGCGCCACCCCTGAGAGCAGCCATCGAAGAAAGAGCGGCAGCTCCGGCCATTCCGCGGCTTCCGGCTAGGACAACCACACGACCGTAGTCAAATTTGCTGGATTCCCTAAGCCGACTCGGTAGCTTTGGGAGGCCTTCTGGTATTCGATGGCATGAATTTTGAGACCGATCTGCCATTGAGGCCCCTTCCAAAAACAAGAGAAACCAGTACATAAGAGACGAGGGATTTGCCCCCAACTTGACGAAAATGGGCTAAAATGGCTACCTTTGGCCCGATTATGGCCCGTTTCTGTACATTTCGGTCGAATTGGGTTTCCTGATTTGCCGATACATTTTCTAGCCCAAACAAATAGTTTTACTAACCTCCGGCCTCCTGAGGAGAAATGGACACCATGAGTGGGTCCCAACAATCATTTGACGTCTTCGATGTTCGCAAAATTCGCAAACTTATTTCCCTCATGCAGGAGAACGATCTCACTGAGATCGATTTGAAGCATGCTGATAGCGCTGTACGAATCAAGCGAGGCGGTGAAGTCGCAACGTACTCTGCTCCTGCAATTGCTCCACCAGTTGCTCCAGCCGCCCCCGCTCAGCCTGCTGCTCCAGCAGAGTCTGCTGAAGAGGCCCGCATGGTTGTGGTCAAAAGCCCAATGGTTGGAACGTTCTACCTGGCATCAAGTCCAGACGCACCTCCATTCGCAAAGGTCGGTGATCGCATTGGTCCTGAGAAGACCGTCTGCATCGTAGAAGCCATGAAGGTATTTAATGAGATTCCGGCAGGTGTTTCTGGACAGATAGTTGCAATGCTCGTTGAAAACGGTGCTCCTGTCGAGTTCGGACAACCGCTCATCAAAGTTGACCCGGGTGCTTAAAACAGATTCTTCTTGTGACGAGTCCTTTGTATGTGCCGAAAATATGCGGACATAGCTTTCGTGAGCCACTGTCTCTTGGCTCGATAATTCAACACTCAGGGAAACCATGTTCAATCGAATCCTGATCGCAAATCGTGGCGAGATTGCACTTCGTGTCATTCGCGCCTGTCGAGAACTTGGCATTGAAACTGTTGCCGTCTACAGCGAGGCTGATCGTGACGCACCATATCTGAATCTTGCCGATGAAGCCGTCTGTATTGGCCCAGCGAAGGCTGCAGATAGCTACCTGAGGATTGACCGTGTGATCAGTGCTGCCGAAATTGGTAATGTTCAGGCTATCCACCCCGGCTATGGCTTTCTCTCTGAAAACGCTCACTTTGCGGAAGTCTGCCGGTCATGTGATATCGGTTTCATTGGCCCAACTCCAGAATCGATGGAACGAGTTGGTGACAAAAATTCAGCTCGAGCGCTTGCCCGTGAAGCAAATGTCCCGACTGTACCTGGCAGCCCAGGGCTGCTCTCCGGTGAGCAGGAAGCGGTCAAAGTAGCCAAAGAAATTGGTTTCCCTGTCCTCCTCAAGGCAACAGCAGGCGGTGGTGGCAAGGGCATGCGTGTTGCCGCCAATGACCTCGCCCTCTCAACGGCGTGGCAGCAGGCTTCTGCAGAAGCAGAGGCAGCTTTTGGAAATGCAGGAATCTACATTGAGAAATATGTTGAGAAGCCAAGACATGTTGAAATCCAGGTGCTCGGAGATCAACACGGCACGATGCTTCACCTCTGGGAGCGTGATTGCTCAACACAACGCCGTCACCAGAAACTTATAGAAGAAAGCCCCTCCCCTCGACTGCCGCAAGAGACTCGGGAAGCCATGACGTCCGCAGCAGTTCGTTTGGCAAAAGCCGCCGGGTATTACTCTGCTGGGACAGTCGAATTCATTGTCGATAAAGATAACAACTTCTACTTTATCGAAGTGAACGCCCGCATTCAGGTTGAGCATCCGGTCTCAGAAATGGTTACAGGCATTGATCTGCTCAAGCAACAGATTCTTGTGGCTGCAGGTGAAAAGCTTACACTCAAGCAAGAAGACATTGTTCCTCGTGGGCATGCAATTGAATGTCGTATCAATGCAGAAGACCCATCGGCCAACTTCAGGCCGTGCCCTGGCAAGATTGAACAAATTATCGCCCCTGGTGGTTTTGGCGTTCGCTTTGATTCTCACGTGACCGCGGGATATACCGTTCCACCATATTATGATTCACTTATTGGCAAACTCATCGTGCACCAGCCAACTCGTGAAGCAGCCATTGAAACCATGACCCGCGCCCTACGCGAGCTTCAGGTAAAAGGCATCGCTACGACAGTGCCACTGCACCTCGACCTTCTCTCGCACTCAGCTTTTCACGAAGCAACCATCGATACGAAGTTTGTTGAACGACTCCTCGCTGAGTGATCGTTCGCCGGCGTTTCATTGCACATTCTTTGCTTCCCTTTGCTTCGACACGCAATTTTTTCTGGCTGCAACGTCCCCCCTGTAAAAGCAGCCCAATGCTTGATAGATTTCTTCCAGGCATATGAAACCCCCTACCTTCCCCCCACGGAGCCCCCCAGCTCATGGCCGAGTCTCTCTCACGCCCACCAAAAGCAGCTCATCATTTTCATCGCGTCGCCATATTATTTGCAGGTGGTCCAGCACCGGGCGCCAATGCTGTTATTTCTACAGCCGCCACCTCGTTCATGCGAAACGATACCGAAGTCGTGGGCATGAAGCACGGCTACTCATCGCTGGCTGATTACTCTTCTGACGAGCCGCTTGTTGAGGGTAAGGACTACATCAGTATCACCCCTGAGTTTTTGAAACGGACTCGATCTGGTCAGGGAATCATGCTTGGCACTGCCAGAACAAATCCCGGAAAACATATTTCGGACCCTGAACATTTTAATGACGAGGAACGGGTCAAGCCTCTCAAGAACACGTACGAAGGCCTTCTGTCACTCGGCGTTGAAGCATTGATATCCATTGGTGGAGACGACACTCTGAAAACAGCGAACAAGTTCAAGTTGTATCAAGACCGGCTTCCAGCTGATGCCCCACGGATTCCCGTCGTTCACTTGCCAAAAACAATTGACAATGACTACATGGGTATCGACTTCACATTCGGTTACTTCACTGCTGTTGATTTTCTTGGAGGTGAAATTCGTAATCTGCTTTATGACGCTGATGCTGGAAGATCGTATTTCATCTGTGAATCAATGGGACGAAGTGCTGGCTGGCTGGCCTATGGTGCTGCGATTTCTGGAGAAGCCAGTCTTGTCATTAGTGTTGAGGACATCCACGGCAAGTATCGTGAGGATGAAACCGTCACTGACGCAGACGGTAACACCAGTACGAAACATGCTATGAATGTGGATGAGGTCGTCGGTCGTATTGTCAAGACAATGCGAGTACGTGAAGAAAAAGAAGGAAAAGAGTATGGCGTCATTGTTCTTGCAGAAGGATTAGCTGAATACCTTCCAAGCAAACAACTCGAAGGCATCCCGCGGGACGATCATGGCCACATAACAATTTCTCAGATCCAACTCGGGAAGATGTTTGCCAAACTCGTAGGTGATGAATACGAACGACAAACTGGACGCAGCCGAAAGGTTGTCGGGCTGCAACTTGGCTACGAAGCCCGATGCTCCAAGCCACACGCATTTGACGTCATGCTCGGCAGCCAACTGGGTGTTGGAGGCTACCGTGCACTCGCTGAACGCGGCCTCAATGGTGTTATGGTGAGTGTCTCTGGCCAACTGGACCTCAATTATGTTCCTTTCGAGGAACTAGTCGACCCGAAGACGCTCGTGACTGTTGTTCGGTACGTCAAACCGGGCTGTGATTTTCACAGCCTTGCTCGCTTCCTCGAGACATTCGTCAACGAGTAGCTCACATTGGAATATTTGAGAAGGGGGTACTCCAGAAGCTGGTACCTCAACTCCTTTGAAGACAAACGAACTGGGGTGATGTGAAAAATCTCTTCACACCACCCCGGTTTTATTCGTTCGTCAAAACACCCTTTGTGCTCGGCACGCCTGGCTGGCGAGAATCCTGCTCCACTGCCATCCTGAGGCTTCGAGCGGTGGCTTTGAAGACTGCCTCGGCGATGTGGTGCGCGTTGCTCCCATGATGAAGAACAGCATGCACATTCGCCCCGGCCGTTGCAGCAAAGCTCTCCCAAAAGACTTCAACGAGTTGGACGTCAAACGCCCCAATAGCCGGAACGGGGTACTCGACGGCAAGTACTGTTGCTGCCCGACCACCAAGATCAACTGCAGCGGTCACAAGTGATTCATCCATCGGCAGAATCGAATGACCATACCGGCGAATGCCGCGACGATCACCGAGACAGTCCTTGACTGCGACGCCTAACGCCCGCCCCACGTCCTCAACGGTATGATGTCCATCAACATGAACGTCTCCCTCACACTGAATAGATAAATCAAAGAGTGAATGGCCTGCCAGCAGGGTCAGCATATGATCAAAAAAACCAATGCCAGTATGAATTGTGGCCTGGCCTGTGCCGTCAACATCAACAGCTAACGTAATCTTTGTCTCAGTTGTTTCTCTTGAAACGGTGGCGGTTCGTCCCACGTCAAACACTCCTTGTCTATTTCTTTTCTCGCATAATGTTTTCCAAGGCGTTAAGCAGTACGTCGATCTCTGCATCAGTACCAACTGTAATTCTTAATCCATCGCCCCAACCACTGTAGGACATAAAGCGGATCAAAATCGACCTTTCCCTGAGCGACTCATAAATTTCTTTATGTGAATATTTTGCGTGAGTACACCAGACAAAATTTGCCTGGCTATCAACTACAGAAAAACCGAACTGCCGAAGTTGGGCGGCAAGTCGTGCTCGTGTTGCCCTGATTGAACTCTGGTTCTTCCTTAGCCAATCTTGGTCGGCAATGGCAGCGGTTGCTGCGGCGATTGCTATCGCATCGCAATTATACGAGTCTTTTACTTTGGCAAGCTGTTCAATAACTGCGGGCTGGGCGACAGCAAAACCGAAACGAATTCCTGCCAACGCGTACGACTTGCTCATCGATCGTGTCACAATGATTCGGTCACTTTGGTCGACCAGTTCAAGACAATTGCGCTCACTAAAATCGCCGTAGGCCTCATCGACCACAAGTGGACACGGCAATCGTTTCGCAAGGTCAAGAAGCTGCTCTGGCGCTAGCAGCGTACCTGACGGACTATTGGGATTCGGAACAATTGCAAGCCTCACAGGCTCACCGGTCGACGCGTTCGGCGCCGCAAAGGATTCGGACAAGAGCCACTCATCGGTGAATGCCACTTTGTCACAGAGAACACCCTGAATATCTGCGAGTGTTTGATAGAGAATATAACTCGGCGTAGGAACTCTCATTGCACCACCAGTTCCGACATAGCAGCGAACCAGAATGGTAAGGAGGTCGTCACTCCCATTCCCGCAGAGAATCATATCGGGGCGTACGCCCAATACATCTGCGGCCTGGTTTCTAAACTGATTGGCAAGAGGGTCTGGGTACTTTGCAAGAGAGCGACCTTCGCAGGCTACGGCAATAGCTTTTGAAACATGTTCGGAAGGACTGTATGGGTTCTCATTCGTATTGAGTTTTGTCCAGCCCGCATCCTGTGGTTGTTCTCCGGGAATATATCCAGCAATTGCCGCAATTTCTTGCCGCACGAGAGGAACTGAATCTGGTCGGGAGGATGATATCGGCATACGAAATACTCAACACAATGTCATGAATACGACTGTACCCTGTAAGTGTAGCTCAGAAATGCGCTGGTACGTTCAATACCACCGGCCCAACCGCTTTGACAGGAACATCGGGCTCATGTTCAATTTCTCAGTCGTGTCTCAACACTCCTGCGATGGGCGGTCAGGCCTTCGGTTTCAGCCAGAAGCTGTATATCTTCGGCCATTTCAGCCAGATCGGCCTCTGACAAAGCAATAACACTCCCACTCCGGAGAAAATGATTTGCCGATAAACCCGCAGCAAATCTTGCTGTACCGCCTGTTGGAAGGACATGAGACGGCCCTGCCGCATAGTCACCTGCAGCAACCGGACTAAACGGGCCAAGGAACGCTGCACCAGCATGCCGTATGCTCTTGAGTGTCTCTTCAGGATCCCGCGTATCAATCGAGAGATGTTCGGCAGCCAGCTCATCGGCAAGCTGTGCAGACTCCTCGTTATTTCTTGTAATGACAATGGCCCCAAACCGATCAAGGCTGTCCCGTGTCAGGTCCGCCCGTTCAAGAGTTTCGAGCCTTCTTGAAAGCACCGATGCAACTGCATCTGCAAGAGGCTCGGATGCAGTCAATAGAATGGCTGATCCGGGGGAATGCTCTGCCTGAGCGAGCATATCAGCAGAAATTGTCTCTGGGTTGCCGCCCTCATCTGCAACAACAACTATTTCGCTCGGGCCAGCAATTGAATCAATTGCAACGTCGCCGTAGACAAATTCTTTCGCTAAAGCAACAAATAGATTTCCTGGGCCAACGACGATATCAACTCGCTGAAGACCTTCGACACCATATGCCATTGCAGCAACAGCCTGAGCTCCACCTACTTGAAGGACAGTCGATACACCCAATTCATGGCACGTCGCAAGCACATGCTCATTCTCTGAACCGAACTTTGTTGGTGGAGCGACAACAACAATTTCGGGAACGCCGGCTACCTGGGCCGGCACCACAGTCATAAGAAGTGTTGATGGATATGCTGCTGCTCCACCCGGCACGCATACGCCAACGCGATCAAGGGGAAGATATCGTTGCCGCAGACTCCCTCCTCCATCTAGTGGAACGCATACATCTGATGGCAAAATCTTCTTCTGGAAATTTTCAACTCGCTGGCGAACTCTTCTTATCGCTGCAAGAAATTCTGGGGCCACATTCTGGTGGGCTTCTTCAAGCGTGCGAAGTGGAACACGAAAAGTCTCTGAGGTGATATTCGCATGGTCGATTCGTTTGGTGTAATCCAGTACAGCGGAAAGTCCTTCGCGCTTTACGTCTTCACAAATTTTTTCAACCACTTGTCTCGGTGAAAGTGGTTCTCCAAACACATCTATTGTTCGCTGCCTTCCCGCTGGCGAAACAAGATCGCCCTGGGAAACTAATGTCTGACGAAGAGAATTCAGTTCATCTCGACCACCTGAGGTGTGGAGATCGATACGACGAATACCGCTTGGGGCACTTGATCTATTCTCAATTGACACGTGTTATCTGCTCCGTCGAACCCTAAAACTTCTAAGCCAAACCGTACCGTACACATGATCTGACTATCACGAGGATACCCTCTGTTCCCGTTACGGCGACCCAGAGCACGTTCTGAAGCAGAAAAACACACAGTGTTGGATTTGGACGAAAATTGACAGATTCGTTATTTTTAGACCCTAGAGAGGGTTTTGCCCCAAGATTTTCCAAGACCCGTGACACGATCTGGAAGCGAGCGTCATGCAAAAGGCGGTAAAAGTTGGCGAGAAACTTGGCCTCTCGAAAGAGGCGGCAATGACCCTAGCCGAATTACGTACCCCAGAACTCATTCAGGACTTCATCAATGCAATACCTTGGAATACCGAGCCGGACGGAGACACCGCTCGGTCTGTTTCTGAAGTATTGAGACTCCGGCAGGCCCATTGTGTTGAAGGCGCATTCGTCGCGGCATGCGCCCTTTGGATGGCAGGACGTCAGCCCCTCCTTATGGATATGGGGGCGTCTGAGGTTGACGTTGATCATGTTGTCGCACTGTTTCGTCGAGGGCAGTATTGGGGGGCGATTTCGAAAAGCAATAGCCCCTTTTTGCGATATAGAGACCCAATCTACCGTACTCTCCGAGAGCTCTCTATTTCATTCTTCCCACAGTACGTACTGAAACGATCCAAAACCTTACGAACGTACTCGGTATCGATCGATCTTCAGAAATATGACCCTGCACTTTGGGTAACACATCAGGGCTACTGCTTAGAACTAATTGAAGCCCTCACGTCAGCTAGACATTTCAATCTTCTACCCAATGACTTTGAAGATGATCAACTTCGACCAATCGACACAATCGAAGCACATTCAAATAATTTGACCGAACACGTAGAACCAAAAAAAATCATTCGGCTTGATGGTCACCTTTCACCTCCATCTCCGCTTGACCAAGCAGTTTCCGCAGAGAGGTGATTGCAATTTCACCGAACTGCCGAGGAGGAACCTGCCACAACTGAGGATTCTGAAGCTCAATTGAAATTGGACCGTCATACTGCATTGACTCAAGATGTGCTATTAGTTGCTGCGGTGGTGAATTACCTTCCGCTGGCAAGATCCTATCCGCATCACTTGCCATTTCTCTTGGGACGTCTGCGACATCAGATAACTGAACGAGTGCGACTGTCTCTGGCGTAAGAAGATGCAAATCGATGAGCTTGCTTGGCCCCATAGAAAAGTGGAACCAGTCGAGACAAATACCGAGGGACGGCAGCCCGACATCTTCAATAAGCGCAACCGCCGACTGTAAATTATTCGGAAAACTAGCTCGAGCATCAAATTCCAGAGCAAGTCTCACGCCAGCGTCACCCGCTCGCTTTGCGGCTTCAACAAGGCTTGCCGAAAGCCGTCCTAAATCCTCAGGTCCAAGTGGCCCATGAACATCTCCAGCGAGAATCAATGTGGGTATGGACACTGCTGAGCAAAGCGCAAGGCGTTTCTCAAAGTGGGCCCAGTGCTCCCGACGGGCATCGCCCTGGCTTGTTAATAATCCACCTTGAAAGGTAGCCGCTACAGGATCGCAGCCGTACTGAACAAAAAGTTCACGGAGCGCGTCCACGGGCTTTCCATCAAGATACTGTTCGGCATGCCCCAACCAGACCTCAATTAAGTGGCACTGCCCTGCCGCATACTCCTCCAGAATAGTCTCCAGGGGTGCATTGAGTGAACAGACTGTAGAGATCGCAGGTTTCATAGGAGACGTTCCGTCAGAAGTTCAGCACATTCCTCAATTGGCACACGCTCTTGCGTGAGAGAGTCTCGATCCCGAAGCGTAACCGTCTGATCCTTCATTGTCTGCCCATCGATCGTGATACACCACGGCGTGCCAGCCTCGTCTTGCCGAGCATAGCGGCGGCCTACTGAACCTTTTGCATCGTACATGCACGGCATCCGCTTCTTGATCTTTTTGTACAAATCGGCTGCTACCTCTGGCATGCCATCTTTTTTCACCAGAGGAAGAATTGCCGCTTTCAGAGGGGCAAGTCGGGGGTGTAATTTGAGTACTGTTCGCTCCCGCGGATTTCCTTTTTCATCAGGCACATTATCTTCGTGGTAGGCGTCGCACAGAAAAGCAAGGACTGCTCGATCTGCACCTGCTGATGGCTCAATTACGTGCGGCACAAAACGCTCCCGAGTCACATCATCGAAGTAGGAAAGGTCACGACCGCTTCCCCGGTGCTTTGGTTTTCCGTTCGAATCCGTTTCTAGAACAAGCTTTCCATCCTCACGAACAAGCTTACCCTCCATGTGGCTACGAAGGTCAAAGTCACCCCGATGAGCAATACCTTCAAGTTCTCCGTATTCGCCATCAGCAAGGAACGGGAAGGCATATTCAATATCAGCCGTTCCACATGAATAGTGTGCCAACTCAGCCTCGTGATGCTCCCGCAACTGTAGGCGGCCTTCTGTAAGCCCAAGATTTAGGTACCACTGCCACCGGCGATCTCTCCAGAACTGATACCACTTCCGAGAATCATCTGGTCGGCAGAAAAACTCGATTTCCATCTGTTCAAACTCGCGCGAACGAAATGTGAAATTCCTGGGGGTAATTTCGTTGCGAAAACTCTTGCCAATTTGGCCAATCCCAAAGGGCACGCGCACTCGAGAGGTGTCAAGCACATTCTTGAAGTTCAGGAAGATACCCTGAGCCGTTTCTGGCCGTAGGAACGCACGATCGTCAGCATCACCAGCGAGTGCTCCAATACGGGTTTCAAACATAAGATTGAACTCCCGCGGTTCGGTAAGTGTCCCCTTCTCGCTGGCATCAGGAGCAACTGCCTCACAGAGAGGTATTGAATCATCAGGAGATGTTCCGGCCAAGGCCACCAATTCCCCAGACCATTCAATGTCTCCTATCTGCTTCGCTCGTAATTTAAAAAACTTTTGTGCTTTGCCGACAAGATCAGGCTCTGCATCATCGCCGGACACATCAGTCGTAATAAAAACTTTTACATTGCGATACATGGCCCATCTACCGTGAAGATGGTCATAGCGAAAGCGTCGCTTGGACTCACGACAGTCGACCATCCAGTCATGAAACAGATCAAAGTGCCCCGAACACTTCCAGACCTGAGGATGCATGATGATCGTGCAGTCCAGCCCGGTCATCTCGTATGAAGAGGGAGCTCCTGCGAGGGTCATCAACTCATCGTGACCGGCGACCATATCCTGCCACCAACACTCTTTAAGATTCCGCTTCAACGCGACTCCCAGCGGTCCGTAATCCCAAAATCCATTTAACCCACCGTAAATCTCACTTGATTGAAATATGAAGCCACGTCGCTTCGCAAGTGAAACAATTCGATCCATCCGTGACTGGTCAACAGGCTTTGACATAAATGTACTGGCGACTTCTTTGTTAAGGGACAAACAGCTGAGAACATCATTCCCAGTAGAGTGTAGTGATCAAACCGAAGATGGGTCTACCGAGAGCCTCAAGATCCCGGTGCCACTTATTTCCTGATGCACTGCAGGGCATCAAATGACACAAGGTGGCCAGTCTTTGGGCACAGATACGGCACGAGGCAACATTGATCTATAGCTGCTGCAAGTACAAGGTCGGAATCCATTCCTAGCTCTATTAGATTTCTTCCACCCAGTGACTGCCGAAAACTCTCTACGAGTTGCCCCTGAATCTCGTCCGAACGATTCACTACATACAAAAAATCTGATAACGCCTTCTCACTTCTTGAATCGAGCAGATGATTCCTACCTGACTCTGACACACCCGCATGAATGATTGCTCCTGCACCAAGAAAATCTTCTTCTGTTTCGTGGCCATTCGTCCCGGCGCATACGAGATGAACTGCATCGACATCTCGATTCGATGCCAAAAGAACAGCCTCCTTTGCGACAGAGCTTCGATTCAAAAAACTCCCGACAAGTACCGCCTCTGCTGCCAAGCATCGCTCAATCGCAAGCGTTCCATTGGTTGTTGTCATAACAATGCCTCGACCTTCAACGGTCGATCGACAATATTCGGCAGGTGAATTCCCAAGATCAAAACCCGTAACCCGAAGACCCTCGCGCTCTCCACCAAGAAGGCAGGATCCACCAGATGTGGTCCTGAGTCGACGAGCCTCGTCAACTTCGACCACCGGCTTCACGAAGGCTGCTCCCGCTTCAAGAGCCGTCACAATCGTTGTAGAAGCCCTCAGAACATCGACAATAATCGCAATACCTCCCGCTACAGTCCGTCTGGGCATATCATCTGACATGCAATGGGTGTACCACCGAATACTCTTTTTTGAGCGACCTGCTTTCCTGTCCATGCTAGATGATTCCACCAATTTGGTTATGAGTCTGCTCCACACAAAATCAACATCCTACCGGCGGAGGTGATGCTATTACGAGCCAATCAATTAAAACTGTTGATAAGAGTGGTGGTAAAGTCCAAGGAATGTTTGCTGAGATCGCCCCACGGTACGACTTTGTTAATCGAATGCTATCAGGTGGAATTGATACGTGGTGGAGGCGAATAACCGTCAAGCGTGCCCCTCCACCTGTAGAAGGGGCCATTTTAGATGTGTGTACCGGAACAGGCGACCTCGCACTGACGTACGCCGCGAAAGCTTCTTCACAGGTCCAGGTGGTCGGCAGTGATTTTTGTAGACCAATGCTCGAACGTGGAATCGAAAAGTCTGCAGCGCGTAATGTGCCCGTCGAATGGATTGAAGCCGATGCCATGAACCTGCCATTCCCGGACGCAGCATTCGATCTTGTGACTGTTGCTTTTGGATTACGCAACATTGCTGAGACAGACCGTGGCCTCCGTGAAATGGCTCGTGTGTGTAAGCCGGGAGGCCGGCTGGCAATTCTTGAATTCTCACTACCTAAAAATCCATTTATCAGGCAAAGCTATTTATGGTATTTCCGGAACGTGCTACCGAGAATTGGGAACATGATTGCCCACAACCATTCCGATGCCTACACCTACCTGAACCAGAGCGTGGAAGAGTTTCCGTCCGGCGAGGCTCTTGCTACGCTTATAAAAAAAGCTGGCTTTGCCCGTGTTGATCAGTTTCCTCTCACACTCGGAATAGCTACGCTTTCAATCGCAACAAAAACAAAACTTGCTGCACAGCAGGAGATGATCGACGCATGAGCACTTCTTCTCACCACCCCATTGTATTAGGGGTTACCGGTGCCTCTGGAGCAATTTATTCACGCAGGCTTCTTCACGTGCTCCTTGATGCGAACTGCGACGTGCATCTATCGGTGAGTCCTTCTGGAAAAGCAGTGTTTGAGCAGGAACTCGGTGAGGCGCTCGATATCGATGATTTTTCCGCCGAGCAATTCCTCGGAACTGCGACGCCCCTATCTGGTCGCATCACGTACCATCATTACAAAAACCTCATGGCACCGATTGCGAGTGGATCATTCCTGACAAGCGCAATGGTGGTTTGCCCATGTAGCGGAAGCACGCTTGCCGCTATCACTCATGCCATGGGTGACAATCTTATTCACAGAGCCGCAGAAGTGCATCTTAAAGAACGCCGAAAACTTGTTGTCGTGCCGAGAGAGAGCCCACTTTCCCTCCCTCAGCTGAAAAACATGCAGGCCATTCATGAGGCCGGAGCCGTTGTTCTGCCCGCTTCTCCTGGCTTCTACCACAACGCGGAAACTATTGATGATCTTGTCGATTTTGTTGTCGCTCGTATCTGTGATCAACTGAATATTGCCAATAAACTTATTAGCCGCTGGGGACATTGATATCTATGGCGGCGACACTTCGCACATACCTCGAACTCGTTCGATTCTCACATACGATTTTTGCGATGCCTTTCGCGATTATGTCGGGCATGATCGCCGCCCGCATTGAATTAGCGGAGAACCCACAACTCTCACCATTTCACTGGCTGAAACTTGCGGCTGGCATTATTGCCTGCATGGCTACCGCCCGCACGGCGGCTATGGCATTCAACCGCCTTGTCGATAGGGAAATAGACGCCCGTAACCCTCGCACTGCAGATCGTCATCTTCCGAAAGGCCTCGTTTCCGTAAGTGACGTTCAAAGACTGGTGTATCTTTCATCGGCCCTATTCGTAGCATCAACTTTGCTGTTTCTTCCAAACTGGTTGCCTGCAGCTCTCTCTTTGCCAGTGTTAGCTTGGCTCTTGGGATACAGCTATGCAAAACGATTTACACCATTTGCGCACGTTTGGCTCGGCGCAGCACTTGGCCTGACTCCACTCGCTGCTTGGATAGCAGTCCGTGGCCCTGCAGTGCTTTCGAATCCTTTCGATATCGGGCCTGCATTGGTTCTAGCCTTAGCCGTTACTGCCTGGGTTGCTGGATTTGACACAATCTACGCGTGTCAAGATGCGGCATTTGACACCAACGAACACCTCCAAAGCCTTCCAGCTCGCTTTGGAATTAAAGGGGCTCTTTACATCTCCGGTTTTTTTCACCTGCTGGCGGCTGTAAGCCTCTTGGCACTGCCCCAGACAACCACTCTTGTTGGCAGCTACACCACATGGACCGTCTGGGGGATTGCTGTTCTTCTTGTCGTCGAACATC
>JBDOMQ010000159.1:0-3057 GCA_039831725.1 Pirellulales bacterium | reverse complement strand
GACCTTGCCGACTTTCCCTACCTTTTTGCATCAAGTCGAGATGGCTATGCCTCAGATGATGAA
Source organism: Pirellulales bacterium (assembly GCA_039831725.1). Classification (GTDB taxonomy): domain Bacteria; phylum Planctomycetota; class Planctomycetia; order Pirellulales; family UBA1268; genus UBA1268. Next base: position 2,994 of record JBDOMQ010000159.1, on the reverse strand, counting down.
ACCGCACGATCTGGCTCTATGAAGCCTTTATTAGAAATGATCACCGAAAAGATTCCGGGGCCTGTTGTCGATGACGAAGGACCTCTCCGCATGCTTGTCACCACCCTCGATTGGTCTGACTATGTTGGCCGAATCGCTGTTGGCCGAATTGAATCCGGAAAACTTATTAAAGGCGGCAGCATTCTACGATCAACAGCAGATGGTGCTCTTCGTCCGGCAAAGACAACAGGTCTTCAAGTCTTCGATAAACTTGGTCGAGTTGACACCGATGAAGCTATAGCAGGTGACATTGCTGCTGTAAGTGGAATTGAACCAATCGAGATCGGTGATACGCTTTGCTGCTCAGACGATCCACGACCACTTCCGCGTCTGGCAGTTGACGAACCAACCTTGAGTATGGTTTTTGGTATCAACACCTCACCATTAGCTGGCCGCTCCGGCACATTCCTTACCACGCGGCATCTTCGCGAGCGGCTGCTTAAGGAACTTGAACGCAATGTAGCACTGCGGGTCGAACCAATTGCCGGCACCGAACAGTTCTCCGTATCTGGACGTGGCCTGCTTCACTTATCCGTTCTCATTGAAACAATGCGGCGAGAAGGATTCGAATTATCTGTTGGCAAACCGCGAGTAATCTTGCGGAAGGAAGAGTCCGGTTCTCTCGAGCCTTTTGAGTCACTGGTGGTTGAAGTGCCGCAGGAAAAACTAGGACCAGTGATGGAACTTGTCGGGGCAAGACGTGGTCAACTTTCCCATATGGGGTCACGCGGCGACTTCACGCACGCCGTATTTTCGATACCAGCAAGGGGCCTTATTGGGCTTCGAACACGTGTGCTCAATGCGACTCAGGGAACTGCCATAATGCATCATCGTTTCGAATCATGGCAGCCTCTTGAGGGTGATGTAAGTGGGCGGGCGAATGGTGTTCTGATTTCGATGGTCAAAGGTAAAGCTGTTGCTTTTAGCCTTGATAGCCTGCAGCAGCGTTCTGAACTATTTGTTGCGCCCGGAAACGACGTCTATGAGGGAATGATCGTCGGAGAGAACGCACGAAGTGACGATATGACAGTCAACCCAACAAAAGAGAAAAAACTTACCAACATACGGGCTGCTGGAAGTGACCGAAACATTCTTCTAAAACCGCCACGAAATATGTCACTCGAAGAATCACTTGAGTACATCGAGGAGGATGAACTCGTCGAAGTCACACCTGAGGCTATTCGGCTCCGAAAAATTCTTCTTGGCGAACACGAACGACGCAAGCATGCTCGCCGGCAGACACCCTCCTGAACTTGACTGGATTCGAAAGAACACCTCGGAGGATTTCAGTGCGTTGGGCTGCGATGTGGGCAGCATTCTCTACTACTTTTCATGGTTCTCCAAACAGAGCCACTCATTGCGAGCCTTGAGATTTCCAATTTCATTACGCAGAAAATTCGTACACCGCTCCCGGCTGAATCAGTTCTACATCTGACAGGTTACACGCGGCTAACTCATCAGCGATTTGTTTTGCGTAGCGTGGTTTTCGATGCACAACAATCCAACGGACCGGCCTTTTCAACTTCTTCAATTCATCTACAAAGCTCTTCGTACAGTGGTGACCAGATATCTCCGCCAAGCCTGCAAGGCAATCTGGAAAGCTTATCTCAAGAAAAACTGCATCAAGCCGATCTAATTCGTTGAGATGCGCCCAAAATTCTTCTGTTGGTCCGGTATCCGATGGAAATGCGACGACGGCTTCACCATCGTCAACGACAAGACCAAGTGTTGGAACAGCATGCGAAACGGGCAGGGGCGTTACGATTAATCCGCACCGATGAACAGGCTTACCTGCTTCTAGTGACGTTGTGATGAGAAATGGGTCATCTGGTGTTGAAAGCGCAAAAAAATCGGGCCATATCCGACCATTAAACAGATCCTCTTGCAACAATTGAAGCACATTTTTTGCAGCAAGCACCTCAATGCTCTTAGGGCCTGGTTCATAGACATTTTCCAACAGGATCGGTAGGGTCGCAATGTGATCGATATGCTGGTGCGTGACAAAGACATGCTTAATTTGTTCCTGCCTTTTCAAATCGGCGAGCAACCCTACGGACCCAGCATCAATTGCGACTTGGTCATTGATGAGATAGGTAACCAAAAACTGCTGATCTGAGGGTGGCTGACTCGAAGGCAATAATTCGACACGCATATAAAAAACACCCTCCTAAACAAATTCCGAATAATGCCGTCGATACAGCATCAGAGTCCAAAAAATTCTTTAACTCTGGTCAGTATATCCGAGGATGTTCTGCCGAGCTGCTGACTTCTGGCTCCCTCAACTGCCTCCTCACGCTCAATAAATCTTCTATGAATCGTTTCAACTAGTTTTTCCAGTAGACCAGGCTGCTGTTCGAGTATTTCTCGGAACGCTGCTCGCGTCACTTCAAACACCCGTGTCTCTACAATGGCCGTTACTGTCGCCGTACGTGGTTCACCCGTCATGAGTGACATTTCGCCAAAGTAGTCACCGACTTGAAGCCTACTCAGCTGCACTTGCTCTTTCTCGGGGAGTTTGACATCTACTGCCACTTCTCCTCTGGTAATAATGAACATACTCGTACCAGCCTCACCTTGGTGAATAATCTGTTCATCAGCGGCATAGGTTTGTTCGTCATGCTCGCTTGCAAGTTTCTCAAGATGTTCCGGCGAGAGCATTCCAAGAACCCCAGCTGCCCCGAGCCGACGTGCCCGTTCTGTAATTATGGTTGCTCTGGAAGGTTCCGCGACCTCAGGAAGTTGGGTCAGTCGTACCTGGTGAGTTGAAACGGGAATACGAACATTGTTTCTGGCAAGTGCGTAAAAAATACGATCTCGTGCCATTCCATCAACTCGGTCTCGTTGGCCAAACTCCGTTGTAAAAAATCGTACCCAATACTCAATGCCGCGATCGGTGTAGTCGCTTGTGACGACAGAGGGCGCCGGAGAATCAAGGACGCCGAAACTGCCCCGAAC
>JBDOMQ010000257.1:702-15062 GCA_039831725.1 Pirellulales bacterium | reverse complement strand
CTGGTATGGGATGTAGATGTCCTCAATGCAGGTACCTACACTGCAAAAATCTGGTACACATGTCCTGCAAAAGATGTGGGTTCGACCATCCAGCTTTCCTGCGGTGAAAGCCGAATCACGACGAGCGTGACGCCGTCGTGGGATCCACCGCTCAATACTGGTGAAGACCGTGCCGATCGTGGCAGTGAAAGTTATGTAAAGCCATTTCACGTGCTCTCTCTTGGTGACATAAAACTCGAAGAGGGCAAGGCTCAGTTGCGGCTTACGGCCCTTCATGTGCCAGGACAATCTGTTGCAGATGTCCGCAGAATAGTTCTGTATCCAGTTGTGGATTAGTGCATGCAGAATTGATTGTTTAAGCCACTACAACTCTAAGTCTTACTGAATTGCCGCTGATCCAAGCTGCCCATGCATGTGGACTAATTTCTGGTAACGCTCGAATACACCGTTAAGTGTCTCTACGGATTGAACGCGGGGAGTAAATCGGGTTGGCGTTCCAGTTTTTTGGGTTTCAAGGAACTGCTTCCATTCAGCTGCACGACCAGCCAATGATTCGAAACGAAATTTTGCCATCAAAGCTGCTCCCCACGCGGTTCCCTCGTCACCTCCTTCAAAGATTGTCACTGGAGTATTGAAGACATCAGCAACGAGTTGCCCCAGTGCAGGTGTTTTTACAAGTCCGCCAGACAAAATAATCTCAGTTCGTGGATACCCTTGTTCGTCGAGCTGCTTGCTCCCAAGCCGTAAATTGAAAATTGTGGCAAGCAGCATAGCTTTCACCGCATTACCAGGGGTGGCAGTCTCATTATTCAGTCCGAGCACCATGGCGGTACCACCTTGGGAAACACCCAGTCCTGGTTCATCGTCCATGAATGGCAGCGCCAGAAGACCGCCACAGTCATCTTCAGCGGCAAGAACCTGTGGCATAATCGTGGAAAAGTCACCGCCAAAAAGGTTTACTGCCATATTCATGGCTGTTGTTCCATTTCGAAGCCAGACCATGTTGATTGGGCGACCATCAGGTGCACAGAAGTGATCAATAGGAATTGCAATTCCCTCAAATGCCCGGTCACCAACTGAGTTGGCAACAACACTTGTGCCGAAACTCATTGATACCTGACCAGGCGTTGCGATTAAAGAGCCAGCGAGTGCCGCCGGTTGATCTCCCTCGGCGGGCGCAACCGGAATACCTTCTGGTAACCCAAGCAGTTTTGCTCCGTGTGCATGTAATGAACCACCATCTTCACCTGCCTTTTTAACGGATGGAAGAAGATCGCTCAGTTCCAAAGAGGTGATCTCTGAGCCAGCCTTTCTGGCAGATTCAGTTGCGATTAAATCAAAATCAGCAAGCATATCGACGTTGTATGTGAGAGACTGCTGATCGATCGGAAACATGCCAGCTGCATCACCAATTCCAAGGTTCCAACAGCCCGTTAGTCGGTATGCGATCCAGCCGGCAGGTGTTGTTATGTGACTGACATGCGTAGCCTTTTCGGGTTGATTACGAATGGTCCACAGCCACCGAACTGCGGTCATACGTTTTGGGCATTTCGTTCCAAAACGCTCTGTGAGTTCATTGCCTTCGGCTTCATTTCGTCCATCACACCAAAGCCGAGCTGGACCGACTGGTTCACCATCTTTGTTCGTAAGAACCTCCCCGTGCATCTGGCCTGAAATTCCAATTGCTAGAACTTCCATATCAACTTGCATCGACGATATTTTTTTTCGAAGATCAGTCATCGCGTTATTCAGGGCGTCTTCCCAATCGCTTGGCTGTTGTTCATAACAGTCAGCGTCCAGTCCAGACACCATGTCGTAGTCACCCTCACCGCTTGCAAGTATTTTCAGTTCTGTGTCGGTGAAGATGACGGAGAGGCCTTGCGTGCCAATATCAATACCGAGGAAGCCGTTGGTTTTCATGTCTGTCACTGCTTCAAGAAATAAGTGGAAAAAGGAATGGTTTCAATACCTAAGTTCATATTGGATTTTCGACCATCTGTTGAACTAATAGTCTTATCTTTTCGGTAGCACCTGTCAGTACGGCGGACTGTTTCTCGGTCAGTGGCTGCCTTCCCTTTCCAAAGTCAAACCCACGCAGGCTTATCGCACTGCGGAATCCCTCAGGGAAATCAGCGGCAGAAAATGTAGTATCAAAGAGTTCAAGCAGTTGCTTTTGCAGTGATAATGCTTCATCAAAGTGGCTCTTCTTAGTAAGGTCATATATCGCCCGAGTAACTTCAGGAACGATTCCACTCGTGGCGTGTGTGCCTCCCTGGCAACCGGCCATGAGCATAGGAACAAGCACTGCATCCCATCCGGTCATGAATAGAAAGTCTGGACGAATCGGACGGACAGCCTGGATCATTCTGGTCATGCCGGCGAGATCGCCAGAAGAATCTTTAATGCCAATGATTCGATCAAATTCTGCCAATCGGCAGACGGTTTTGAGATCTATAGGACTGGCAAAAAGAGGGATATTATAAAGCGTTACATCTATCGGACTGTTGAGAGCGATTTCCCTGAAGTATGCAAAGACACTTTCTGGTGAAAGTTTGTAGTAGAACGGTGAGACAATAGCGACTGCTCGAGCGCCAAAGTCATGGTACGCATGACAGGCATCGAGTGTTTCTCGCACATTTGCTTCGGCTGCGCCAGCAAGAATTGGAACCCTATCGGCTGTCTGATCGCAAACAATCTGAATGATTCGGCGTCGTTCTTCTGCCGTAAAGCGTGTGAACTCACCAGTTGATCCATTTGGATAGAGTCCATGCACTCCTTTATCAATCAACCAATCGATATAACGCCGTAGTTCATCCTCATTTATCTCACCATGAGTACAAAGAGGAACCATAAGTGGGGTCAAGATGCCAGATATAGGCTTCGCTGCACTCATTGAATAATAGCTACGGTTACGGGACTTTGGTACGCCGCTTGAAAGGGCTAGAGAGACCGGTCGGTTGGTAAAATTATTTAGGTAGTGAGTTGAGGACTTCGTCGTGGAGCCAATCAAGCATGCGGTCTGGCCAATGTTGAATGCTCCGTCGCTGTGACCGTTCCCCCATGCCAAATCCATGTCCTCCACGGGTGAAGATATGTGCTTCGTAGTCGACGCCGAGTTCACGAAAGTGGTGCATTAAGTTCAGAAGGACACTTGTATGTGCATCATCTGCCGCAATGACCATAAAAGCTGGTGGTGTGTCGGTCGGTAGCTTTGAGGGAATGCCGACTGGTCCGGGGTACACAAGCATTTGGAAGTTTGGCTTTGCAAACTCACGGTCAATTGGGTCAGCAGCATCCGGATTTCCTTCTCCGGGTTTATAGCATGTGATTGAAACAACCTCACCTCCCGCAGAAAATCCGAGCATGCCGATTTTCTGCGGGTCGAGATGAAATTCTTGAGCCCGATGGCGAACCAGGCGAATCGCACGTTGACCATCTGCAAGCACGTGTTCTTCAAACTTGTATGGTTGTCCGGGTTGTCTTGAGAGTCGGTACTTCAAGACAAATGAAGTAAAGCCATGCTCAGCAAGGAAGCGGGCTGGTTCTTCACCACCACCACGGATACCTAATTTCCTGAGACCACCTCCCGGGGCAATAACAATCCCCACTCCATTTGCCTTTTCTTTTTCAGGAAGAAACACAGTAAGCGAAGGATTGTGCACATTTGTCACACTTCCTCTCTCGACGACTTCTGCTTCGTCTCTTCTGCTTTCAAAGCCGGGTGCACCGTTTTCCCAGAGAGGAAGAACCGTGTTTTCCACTGCATATAAAGATGCAGCTACACATGAAAGAGAGACAATAGCAAGGGTTCTCAGAGGAATCAAAAGAAAGTCGTGTCGCATAGAGTAAGATTTCTAGAGAGGAACATTTTTCTATAGAGAAAAATCATACCAAGTGTTTGGGCCAGGAAGATGAGTCAGAGGAGAAAAACAATGAAACACGTTACCTTCACTATGTACTGGGCATTTGGGTATGTAATTTTTCTTACGAGTATTTTGACATGTAGCGTCCTTCCAGCAGCACAGCAGAAGACGGGTGAGCAACCAAATATTCTATTTCTTTTTGCAGATGATCTCACTTATGAAGCCATCAGAGCATTTGGCCACACAGACATTGATACACCAAATATAGATCGACTTGTAGATCGCGGCACCACGTTTAGCCATGCCTATAATATGGGTTCTTGGAGTGGTGCAGTATGTGTTGCGAGTCGTACTATGTTGATCACAGGCCGGAGTGTTTGGGATGCAAACAGTATCTACAAGACAACCGATAAAGAGCGTCAGGCAGGCGTGCTGTGGCCCCAGCTTCTGAGCCAGGCTGGCTACCGCACGTTCATGACAGGCAAATGGCATATCCGGGCAGACGCTGACAAGTGTTTTGATGTTGCCAGACACGTCAGGCCAGGTATGCCGAAAAGCGTTGAAAGTGCCTACAACAGACCTCCTGCACAAGGTGAAGATCCGTGGAGTCCAACAGATACAAGTCTTGGTGGATTCTGGGAAGGTGGACGTCACTGGAGTGCAGTTACAGCAGACGATGCAATTGATTTTCTTGGAGAGGCTAAGTCCGGAGAACAACCAGCCTTTTTCTACGTGGCATTCAATGCTCCACACGATCCACGGCAGTCACCTCAGGAATTTCTGGATCGGTATCCGCTTGAAAGGATTGCGATTCCCAAACCATTTCTACCGGAGTACCCATATGCGGAGAAAATTGGAGCGGGAAAACGATTACGAGATGAAAGGCTTGCGCCATTCCCGAGGACGGAGCAGGCTGTTGCGGTTCACCGTCAGGAATATTACGCCATTATGACGCACCTTGATGCTCAGATTGGTCGCATTCTTAAAGCACTTGATGCATCAGGGAAAGCAGACAACACGTGGATTTTCTTTACTGCCGACCATGGTCTTTCAGTTGGTCATCATGGTCTTGTTGGGAAGCAGAATCAGTATGACCATTCGATTCGTGTCCCGTTTGTTGTTGTTGGTCCTGGTGTACCCAAGGGTGTGACTGACCAAACTCCTATTTATCTTCAGGATGTGATGCCAACGACACTTGAACTGGCTGGTGCCCACCAGCCGGAGCATGTTTTTTTCAAAAGTCTGTTATCTCGTTTGGGCCAAACGAAGTCAGGTACATCCGCCAAACCCTATGAGTCTATTTACGGAAGTTACTTGAATCTTCAGCGTTCGATAACGCATGATGGGTGGAAACTGATAATCTATCCCGACGCGAAAGTACTTCGGCTGTATCATGTCCAAGAAGATCCACACGAAACGGTCGATCTAGCAGGTAAGCCGGAGCATGCTGACCAAATGAATCAATTATTTGATCGATTTGTTGCTCTTCAGAGTGAGTTGCAGGACGCGGTTGATGTGACGTCTTTAAGACCATCAAAATAGGTAGCGTGCCTTACGTATGCGATCCTTACAGAACATTGAGATCAATGATGCCAAGAATGATTGTACGAGCAGGCCTTGCAGCCCTTCTACTGGTGCTGAGCGGAAGCACGAATCAAGTAGCTCAGGCCCAAGGAAAGAAAAAACAAAAATCAAACACGCCCTTTCATTGGGTAAACACGCCATCACAAGCGCATGCAGACTTGCCGATTCAGCATAAGACCTTTCGCAGTCAGTCAATGGGGGCTGACGTTGGTTACTGTATCTATCTTCCTCCGGGCTATGATCAATCCAGGAAAACAGAAACCAGATACCCAGTTGTGTACTACCTTCATGGTGGACGGCCCGGCAGTGAACTGAAGTCAGTAGGTCTTTCAGCATTTATTGACAGCGCGATCCGCTCGGAACGTATACCACCAATGATCTATGTTTTCATCAATGGCGGTCCAATGAGTCACTATGATTACCCTCAAATAGAAAATGGTCAGGGAGAATCGGTCTTCATTGACGAACTGATTCCCCATGTCGATTCAACATATCGAACAATTGCCTCCAGGGAGGGTCGTGGTATTGAGGGATTTAGCCAAGGGGGCCGAGGAACAACCAGAATAATGTTTCGACATCCCGAGCTTTTCTGTTCAGCTGCCCCTGGCGGTGGCGGGTTCGCGACTGAGAAAAAGATCAGTGAGAATGATGGTCACGAAAGTGATCGCGTTGTATTTGCAGAGGGCTACAACGCGTACGACACGGCTCGTAGCTATGCCAGCAGTGAAAAGCAGAGGCACTATCCACTTCATATTCTCATTCACGTTGGAACAAAAGGTTTTAACTACGAAAATAATTTGGCGTATATGAAGTTTCTCCAACAGTTCGGCATCGAATTTAAAAAGCTCATCGTTGAAGATGTGCCCCATAGTGCACGATTAATTTATGAGCAGCAGGGTGATGCCTTGATGAAATTTCATGCCCAGAATTTTTCTGCTGGTGCACTGTAGTCCCGTCTGCGTACCCAATAACTAATATCTTACGTTATGACGTTTTGCTGTGCCTTCACTTCCCACTGAGAGAAGTGGTAGTAAAAGCAGATGATCGCTCAATGCAATGAGCGATACTTCGAGAAATTGTGTGGTCGCCCAACGCTCCGAGTAGAACTGTATTACCGGAGCAGGTCTTCCGTTGTTTTTTACTGCACGCTATCGATAGCTAACGAAAGATCCAGAATCACTTCGGGAAAGGGTGGCTTGAAATACCATTCCTTTGCACCATCATAATCGGAATGCGGTAACGGCGTAGTTTCAGTTGTTGGGGGCACTAGAGTCTGGTGAATCCATAGTTTGTTGGAAATGCAGTGGCCTTGGTAACTATACTAAGTGCTCCGTTCCTTTTCTGTTTTCTCTCGTACATCTTCAAGGAGAGTGGTGCATGCGAATTGACCAAATGCGACTACGTGCGATGTATTTACTACTATGTATCACCGTCGGAATTTCCTGTTTTGCTGCTCCGGTCGCCGTTGCTGATGAAGCATTGAACAAAAAAGAAGGTGAAACGCTTTCATCGTACGGTCGGTGGGTGATCGCTGCTGATTACGCAGCAGGTGGATCACTTCTGGTAACAGCCGGCGGAGAGAGTCTTCTTTATCGTCCTGGTGATGTGGTTGTATGGAAGTCTGACGGAAGCCGTGTTGGTGAATTATTGGGGCATTCAACAGCTGTATGGGCTGTTGATGTTTCCAGCGATGGGAAATTAGTAGCCACAGCCGGATACGACGGACTTGTAAAAGTATGGGATCTGCAAAGCCGGAAGTTGAAAGTAGATTTGAAACAGCACAAGGGGTGGGTGAGATCACTGGCTTTCTCGCCAGACGGTTCGCAATTAGCAAGTGCAGGAGAAGACGGGAAAGTTTGCGTATGGAATACGCAGGATGGTACGGCTACTGTCAGCGTTGATGCACATAAAGGATCTGCGACTGCGGTCGCTTTTTCACCAGATGGAAAAATATTTGTGACAGGGGGAGGAGATAACCTCGTGAAGGTCTGGAATGCTGCTGATGGTACGGCGATACAAACTCTTGTGGGTCATGAAGATACGATCTGGTCAATTGCCTATTCACCAGTTCGTCCTCAGTTCGTATCAACTGGTGCTGATCGGACAGTTCGAGTCTGGTCTGCCGAATCTTTCAAGCAGACAGGAGTGTTTACGGGTCATAAAGATTGGGTAACAAGTGCCTCGTTTAATAGTGACGGAACTCGTTTGGTAACAGCGAGCTTAGATGGTGTTATCAAACTTTGGGATGTTCAGAAACAACGCGAACAACAAGGGTTGAAACGCCAGCCTTCTAGCGTCTGGTGTGTTGTGTTTAAGCCAGATGACCAATCAATTTTTATTGGTACGCACAGTGGTTGCCAGGTGGTTCCGACGCCAGTAGCCAAACTGTTGCCGCTTCCTCCCGAACCCTCCCCAAAGCCAATTTCCCAAGCATCTCTGAAACCACTCGTGCCGACTGAATTTAAAAGTCTGGTGGGAGCTACAGGATTAATCTCAGCTGATGGGACGGTCCTTGTGTCTGGCACAAATGGAAAAGATACGTACACGCTCACAGCGACAGTCCCACAGGGCCCGCCGGTGACAGCGATACGTCTTGAAGTACTGCCAGACAAGACGTTGCCAGCTCAGGGGCCGGGCCGTGCAGCAAATGGCAATTTTGTTCTCAGTGAATTCAATGCAAAGGCCCTATCTGCTGGTGCAGAAAAGACTGAAAAACTCGTTATGTTTACTAATGTGACTGCAGACTATTCCCAGAATGGGTGGCCTGTGGCCAATGCACGAGACCAGAAGGAAGATACCGGTTGGGGGGTTGCTGGATCCGTAGGCAGGTCACACATTGCAACATTTCAAACGGCAGCAGAAACGCCTATTCAGGCAGGAACGACACTGGTATTCACGATGAGCCAGCAATTCTCAGATGGCCAACACTCGATAGGAAAATTCCGACTGTTTGTTGAGCAGGGAACACCAGGTTCGAATACTGTAAAAGCTCCTGAGCAGCCTGTAGAAAAAGATAATCAGAAAAAGAAGGCACCGAATTCGTAGAACGAATAACATAGAGCAGTTCTCTTATTGCCAGCAGCCCCTCAACGAAAGGATTGCTCGCAGTCCTCCCTCATTTGAAAAGATATGATGCAAGAAAAACTTAAACCACCTCTTATTTCAACACGGCAACTGTATCTTGTGGCCGGATTCATCCTTGTCTTCATTGGAGGATACATTGTTGGCTATGTTGTTCCAGACCAGAATGTGCCGCCGAAGCAGTTTCCTGTCATCCATGCAATGACTTCACAGGCGGATGACTCATTTGCAGCCTGTACGGTGCCGCTTGCAACAGGTTTGGAGGGATTTTTTATCCTCGATTTTCTAACGGGTGATCTTTCAGGTGGAGTGATCAATCCTGCAAACGCTACCTTCGGAGCAAGTTTTCGGCACAATGTGCTGAATGATCTTGGTTTCCAGCCCGGACAGGCGAAAAACCCAAAGTTTCTGCTTGTCGCGGGACAAATTGACATGCGGCGTGGTCGAACACCAATGGCGCCTGCTGTGCTCTATGTTACTGACTGTGCTTCGGGGGCAACGGCAGCGTACGGTATTCCATTTAGCAATCAACGTGGAGTAGTTGGTGGCGTTGCGGTGCCCTTGGTTCTTCTTGATGTCGCTCAGCCTCGAGGGGTGGAAATTAATAATGAGTAGGAACAAGCCCCAGACAGAACGCTCGATGATTATTTTTGTAAATGGCCAAGAAACGCAGATTTCTAATGGTCATACTGCGCATGATCTTCTTCTTGATCTAGGGTTTGAGAGACGCCCTGTTGCGGTTGAGGTAAATAAAGAGGTCGTTCCAAGAGCACTCCTTCCGAGTCGTGTTCTCTGCGAGCATGATCAGATAGAAGTTGTAACGCTCGTCGGCGGCGGTTGAAACCAGTACGAACCATCCCATCGAGGAGTCACAAAACGGTATGGCAGAAACAACAGTTGATAGCGCACCCGCAAACAAATCACAGTCGGCACTCAAAGTTGGGAGTTTTGAGCTTGCAAGTCGTCTTGTTGTAGGAACGGGCAAGTACGCAAGCTATGCAGAAATGGCTGAATGCCTTGATGCAAGTGGGACAGACTGTGTTACCGTTGCAGTGCGTCGCGAGCGGCTCTTGAATACTGCCGGAGAAAATATTCTTGATCATCTTGATCTTGCTCGTTATACGCTGCTACCGAATACCGCAGGTTGTTTTTCGGCAGATGATGCGGTGCGTGTTGCACGGCTTGGTCGTGAACTCCTTCGTGATCTCGGAAACAAGGGGAGTGAGTGGGTTAAGCTCGAAGTCCTTGGTGATCAGAAGACACTTTTGCCAGATCCTGTTGGTACAATTGAAGCGACTCAGCGTCTTGTAGATGATGGCTTTACGGTGCTTGTGTACAGTAGCGATGATCCAATTGTTGCGAAGAGACTCAAGGATCTTGGGGCGGCGAGTGTTATGCCAGCAGGAAGTCCCATTGGCTCGGGGCAAGGAATTCTAAACGCAAATAGTTTGCGTATCTGTCTTGAATATCTGAAAGATGGTGATCCAGAGTATCCGGTGATCGTCGATGCGGGTGTTGGCACGGCGAGTGACGTTGCGGTTGCTATGGAACTTGGTGTTGATGGTGTTCTATTGAATACGGCGATCGCACATGCCACCGATCCACTCACGATGGCTCTTGCTATGCGATCTGCCTGTGCGGCTGGCCGCTATGCATTTCTTGCTGGACGAATTCCTCGTAAGCGGTATGCAACGGCATCAAGTCCAGAATCTGGCCGTATCCATGAGACATCTTGAATCATAGGCACTCTGATATGCTCGCGAAACGTATTATTCCGTGTCTCGATGTTGAAAAGGGACGTGTTGTAAAAGGAACGAAGTTTCTAGAGCTTGTTGATGCCGGTGATCCTGTGGCTGTGGCCGCCCGGTATGAAGCTGAAGGTGCAGATGAATTAGTCTTTCTTGATATTACGGCCAGCCATGAAGGTCGGGCAATCATGCTTGACATGGTCCGGCGAGTAGCTGAAACCGTGTTTATGCCATTTACCGTGGGTGGCGGTATCAGAACTCTAGACGATGCCGTTGAGCTCATTCATGCTGGTGCGGAAAAGGTAAGTATCAATTCATCGGCGGTAAAGACCCCCGAACTGATAACGGAAGTTGCAAATCGTCTTGGAAGCTGTGCCACTGTCGTAAATATCGACCCGAAGCGGATTGTTAAAGACGGAAAAGAGGTGTGGGAAGTTTTTGTAAACGGAGGTCGTGTGCCGACTGGTATCGAGGCAGTTGATTGGGCACAACGAGTCGAGCAATTGGGTGCAGGTGAAATTGTTCTCACATGTATGGATCGAGATGGGACACGCGATGGGTATGACCTCGAGATGACTGCTGCGGTGAGTCGAGCTGTTGGAATTCCTGTCGTAGCCAGTGGTGGTGCTGGCAAGCCAGAGCACCTAGCCGATGCAATTGAATACGGAGCGGCAGATGCTGTTCTCGCTGCCGGGATCTTTCATTTTGGAGCCTGCACTATTGCAGAAGTAAAGGACATGTTTCTCAGTCGTGGGATTCCCGTGCGTCCAGTCGAGAGGGATTCATGAAAGTCCAGCAATGCGTCAAAATTGGTCACTATTTGGTTGAAAGGCTGCAGTTGTTTATTGTGAGGTTCTTCGAAAGGCCTTTACTCGTTGAAGAGGCCATCCAACAGGAGGGGCAAGAATGACACTTGATACCACGTCAGAATTAAATCCAGCTTCTGCTTCAAAGGAAGCTAAACCAGTGGCTCCTGTGGCAAAAAAAGATAATAAGCTTGAAGTAGATAAATATTTTGAAGCCCTCGTCAAACTCGATGGCTCTGACCTTCATTTAAAAGTTGATCAGCCGCCATACATGCGGGTGAAAGGTTCACTGCAACCGCTTAAGGCGCCGCCAATTAGTCAAGAGAAGATGAAGGAACTCTGCCTGCCGATGCTTGATGATCGCCAGCTGAAGATTCTTGAAGACGAAGGGGGGGCTGACTATGCATATACAGCAGTTGTTGGTGATACAAAATGGCGTTTTCGAGTGAATTTGCTTTACCAGCAAGGTTCACTCGGTATGGTTGCCCGGAAAGTTAACAATACCATTCCAAATTTTGAAAAGCTGTATCTTCCAAATTCAATCGAGCGACTGTGTACACTCGATCAAGGGATGGTGTTACTTGCTGGTGTGACTGGGTCTGGGAAAAGTACCACAATTGGTTCGATGCTGAACTATATCAATAGGAACTATCGAAAACACATCCTCACGCTCGAAGATCCTGTTGAATTTGTCTTTACTGAAGACAAGTGTCTGATCAATCAGCGGGAAATTGGTACGGATGTCAAAAATTTTGAGATTGGCATGAAGCATGCTGTCCGAGAAGACCCAGATATCATTCTTGTTGGTGAGTTGCGAGATACGGACACGTTTAAGACTGCAATCCATGCTGCTGAAACAGGCCATCTTGTTTACGGCACCATCCACGCTTCAAATGCCCCAAGCACAATTACTCGAATTCTTGATCTTTTTCCTCAGGAAGAGCATGCAGCTATCCGAAGTGCAATGGCTTTCAACATGAAAGGAATCGTCGCACAAAAACTTCTCAAGTCCATCAAAGAGGGTGTTTCCCGGGTGCCTACCGTCGAAATCATGTTTTTTGATGTTCTTGTTCGGAAGTACATTTTGGAAGAGCAGGAGCAGATGTTAGCAGACCATATTAAAAAATCGGAGCGAGATGGTATGCAGAATTTTACATCAAGTCTTAAAAGTCTCATTGACCAAGAACTTATTGATCGGCAGGCAGCTCTAGATATCGCACCAAATCGCGAAGAATTACAAATGAAGCTAAAAGGGATCGGTTAACCATTCGATTTCGATCGTACTCATTTTTATAAATCCCGAAAGGCTGGTTAGTTGGTATGAACAGAGAAAAAAACATGCTGAAGTATGTATCAGCTGATTGGTTAATAATTATTTTTCTCTGCGGAATTTTCTCCTCTGCACTGTCAATGCCTGTAATGGCTCAGAAGGAAAACAAGCCTGCTGCAGGTGCTGAAAAAGATGGAGAGAAGTCTGATGAAAAGCCATCTTCGGATGCTGAAAAAAAGTTGGATACGACTACTGTTGGAATAGGTGGCGGAGTTCTGTTTGTACTTACGATATTTTTTGGCCTCACAAGCATCTGGGTAAAAAAGGACAGTCTTCGGTACGGGGTCGGGAGTAAAAAATGGACACGCATAGTTGTGGTTCCATATGCACTTGGAGCAGTAGCTCTTGCAGTATCTGTTGGATTGAACTGGACCGATTATGCGTTTCTTGAAAGTGGTGGTGTCTATGGTGCGTTAGGTGGCCTTTCTGCGATCTGGCTAGTGCCCGTCTTTCTCTATGTCGTCGCTCGATCACGAGCGCTCAACGATACAGGAGAGGTTGAGGCAGCACCGCCAGACGTTGTGCTCATTGCTACCTGTCGCGAAGTGCCAGAAGAAAACACGCTTCTTGTTGAAAAACTGTCAGAAAATCCAGAGTTTGCTGAGTTAGTTCGATTGTTGGCCGAGGCATTCGCAGCGCGTGCACCCGTTTTGTTGCTCGATCTAGCCCAGGGAGGACTTCATGTTCGCTATGATATTGATGGCACAAAGGTGCCATCACGTATTCGAGAACACGTGTTGCATGGCAGGAAACTTCGGAAGAATGATCCTGAAGTTTGGGTTGATGCACCACCGCTGGATGCGGTGACTGGTGAAAAGATGCTGGTGACGCTCATGAGACTCGCTGGCCTTTCTCCAAAGAAGCGAGGTCGTCCACAAGCGGGCGAATTTGATGTCACAGTAGATGGGAAAAAAAGAACATGCCGCCTCAGCGCGAAAGTTATCAAGGGGCATGAGCAGTTCGCTGTTGACTTGGCGGAACCGCCAAGGAAGTTTAAGTCAGCAGGCGATTTGGGTATGCCTTCTGAAATGCTTGAGCAGCTTCAAGAGTTGGTAAATAAGAAACATGGTTTGTTTATTGTTTCAGCGTCAAAGGGCAATGGGCTCACGAGCCTTTTTGATATGACGGTGACGGCTGGGGATCGACTGATGCGAGATTTTGTTTCCATCGAGGAGAAAAACGAAAGTCACGAAGAAGTACAAAACGTGAAAATACAGAAATATGACGCAGAATCAGGTGAGAGCCCAAATCATGCGGTTGAGAGAGCCATGCTCTCATACCCGAGCGGTTTTATCACTCGTGATCTACGAGACCCAGCCTTTGCAAAGGAACTGGTTAAGCGATCACTCGAAGACAAGATGGTTATTGTCAGTGTTCCGGCTGAAGATAGTATTGATGCGATAACCAAGATTATTGATCTTGGTATTTCACCAAGTGATCTCGCGAAATGTCTTGTTGGATCGGTTTCGCAAAAGTTAGTTCGTAAGTTATGTCTTCAGTGTGCAGAGCATCAGGAGACGCCCCTTCCACTTCTTGAAAAATTTGGAAAGTCAAATGAAGACGTGCCCCATATTCGTACAGTCTCAGAACACGGCGGCTGTCGCATCTGTTTTGGTCGCGGGTACGTTGGCAGGATTGGTGCATTTGAGTTAGCTTCAGGCGTAACTCTTCGTAAAGGACTTGCGAAGGGAGTCGATGCTGCGACGTTGAAAAAAGCAGCGATCAAAGACGGTTATCTACCTACACGAGACCAGGGAATGGACTTAGTGCTTAACGGAGTTACGTCACTGGAAGAAATGCAACGAATTTTTGCAGCCAAAAAGAAATCGAAGTCACGAAGACCGAATTCAAAAGCTTGATCGAAGCCAGTGAGGACATGAGTTGTGAGTGGTGGTGAAGCTAAAGGCATTGCCAATGAATATCGTCCAATAAGTACGCTTGCAGTACT
>JBDOMQ010000257.1:0-692 GCA_039831725.1 Pirellulales bacterium | reverse complement strand
GGCATTGATAAGCCAAGTGTTATGGGTGATTCCAATACTTGCGGTTGGGCTTTCAATTGCGGCGATCAGGGATACTTCTGTTGGGAGTTCACATAAAGTCGGCCGGGGCATTGCGCTGATTGGCTTAGCTTTATCTGTTGGGTTTGGGGCACAGTCCTTTAGTACTTTTTTAGTAAACGAATGGATTGACCAGAAACGCGCTCGTGAAACGGTTTTACAATGGCACCAGGCTATTCGTGCGGGGGAGTGGGACGTCGTTCATGGGTTTTGTGCACCGGGACTTCTTCCGCCAGAAGAGGCAGGTTTTGATGGTCCGGGTAACGATGGGCATCAACATGATCGAGTAGAAAGCAGGACGTCTTCTGAGATCAAGGCTTTGCGGGAATTACCTGCTGTCCGGTCGCTTGCAGCATGCAACAATATTATAATTTCAGATGTAGTTCGTGGCGATCAGCAATACCGAGAGTCTTTACATGTGACTGTAGAGGGCAACGAATGCGAGCACCATTCAGAAGATGCATTGCCGCTCGTGGTTGAGCTCTGGTTGAATCGGAAGACTCAAAAGGAGCCCGATGTAGGTAAAGATGCCGCTGGATTTCAGAACGTTGAAATATGGCAGATCATCAGGGTGAGACCGTCAGAGTAGATTCTTTCGTGGGTGGGCATACGTCCTGCATGAAGTTAGGAATTGT
>JBDOMQ010000210.1:0-15084 GCA_039831725.1 Pirellulales bacterium | reverse complement strand
GCAGTGCCAGGTGGTGGATCATCCTCATCAAAAAAACTTTCCCGCCACACCTGAGGTGCGTCCCATGAGACACCAAGACTGTTCAGGTGAACCCATAGAAGATCAGTTTTCCCTTTTTCAAACTCATGTACTGCTGCACCGAAAACATGCCCGCAGCTACTCTCTTCTTCTCCTTCGACCGGCGCCTGGAGACGTTGTGGAGAAACACCAACGACATTGAGATTCGTAAACCGCGTCTTGAGATGTGAGAACTGTTCCTCTCCATCTGTTACGACTGTGACATTCCAGCCGCGAGCTTCTGCAGCAACTAGTGGCCCACAGATTGCCTCATTCTGATCGACAGAATGCGTCGGTTGATCACCAGAATACCCAAGAGCTATCTCATGGAGGGTGTCATCGGGATTCGTTGTTCCGACAAGCACTCGATCACACGTAAGGCCCGCCGAAGCAAGCTGGCAGATCGTTGGATTGGAAGCCCACGTCGCCCCAAAAGGCGCGAGCATCCATGCCGGAAGCCTGTCCGCAGTGACAAGAAGCCAGCCTTCGGGGAGTTCTCCTTGCCAGTGGGACGGTGTTTGGTTCATGCTCTTGGATATGAATGGGATAGTAGAATAGGTCGAGGCTTCCACAGCCAACCGTCAGGCAGACATAGTAATGACATCATCGTACCGGACAACACCAACAAAAACTGACAGAATGCCGGCTGGCATTCCATATATTGTCGGGAATGAAGCGGCCGAGCGATTTTCGTTCTATGGCATGAAGGCCATTCTGGCTGTTTTCATGACCGAGCATCTCGTCAATCGCAGCGGTGACTTGGCCGTCATGAGCAATACGGATGCCAAGTTTTACTTGCATTCGTTTGTGGTTGCCGGATACCTCTTCCCACTCATTGGGGCTCTTCTTGCTGACTGGATTTTCGGCAAATACCGAACCATCCTCTGGCTTTCCATTATCTACTGTCTTGGGCATCTGTCACTGGCTGTTGACGAAACACGTCTTGGCCTCGGTATTGGTCTGGCACTTATTGCAGTTGGGACCGGTGCCATTAAGCCATGTGTGTCAGCACATGTAGGCGATCAGTTTGGGGGTGAAAACAGGCATTTGCTCAGCCGTGTATTCGGTTGGTTTTACCTTGCCATCAATCTTGGAGCGTTGGCGAGCACGCTCCTCACCCCGATTCTGCTGAACGAAAAGAGCTTTCATGATCTTTTCGGAAGCCTCGCACAACCTCTGGCAGAAGTTGGTATCGCACCAGGGCCGTCGCTGGCTTTTGGTGTTCCCGGAATACTCATGGCACTGGCAACACTCGTTTTCTGGCTTGGCAGAAACACTTTTGTTCATGTTCCTCCGCGTGGCAAGGCATTTCTCCGTGAAGCATTGAGCGGCGAAGGGCTTCGGGCACTTGGCAGCCTGATTCCGATCTATCTCTGCGTGGCAGCGTTCTGGTGTCTCTTCGACCAAACTGCCAGCGCGTGGGTGCTTCAGGCAAAATCGATGGACATGGAGTTGCTTGGAGTTACATGGCTGCCAAGCCAACTTCAGGCAGTCAATCCGCTTTTCATACTCATTTTTGTGCCACTTTTTTCTTATATCCTCTATCCAGCGATCGACCGGATTTTTCCCTTAACACCCCTGCGTAAAATCGGGCTCGGTATGTTTCTGACTGTACCTGCTTTTTCGATAAGTGGTTTTATCCAGATGTGGATCGAGGCCGGCCAGACGCCCTCGATTGGCTGGCAGGTATTTGCATACGCACTCCTGACGGCTGCTGAAGTCATGGTAAGCATCACGTGTCTTGAGTTTAGCTACACTCAGGCTCCACCGAGTATCAAGTCGATTGTAATGAGTTGCTATCTTGCCAGCGTTGCCATCGGGAATGAATTCACCGCTGTAATTAATGCTATGATTAGTCGTCCGCCACTTGACCGATGGCTTTCCGGCGCAAACTATTACTGGTTTTTCACCGGAGTCATGCTCTGTGCAGCAATTGCTTTTGTTGGCGTTGCGCTTCGCTACAGTGGCCGAACCTACGATCCTGAATCAACATAACGAACTTTTATTTTGGAGATGCCCCATGCTCAACGAGCCTGCTAACACAACCAGCAACAATACTCGCGTGACTCGTAGACATTTTGGCATGGCAGCAGCTGGTCTTCTAATCGCGTCACAGCGACGATTCGTCAGTGCAGACGACACTTCATCCGTTGAAGTTCCCCTGTTCAAAATTTCACTCGCCCAATGGTCACTCCACAAAGCATTATTCAAGGGTCAGATAGACAACCTCGATTTCCCTCGTGAATCAAAACGAACGTACGGCATTGACGCTGTCGAATACGTAAATCAGTTCTTCAAAGACAAAGCCAAAGACTACGACTACCTTGCTCAACTTAACCAGCGAGCCACTGATGAAGGTGTCACAAATGTGCTTATTATGTGTGATGGCCTCGGAAAGCTCGGTGACCCAGATGAAAAGTCTAGAACAGCAGCCATCGAGAATCATTTCCCATGGGTTGAGGCAGCCAAACGTTTGGGCTGTCATTCAATTCGAGTCAATGCTGCAAGCAAAGGGTCCTATGAAGAGCAACAGAAACTCGCTGTTGATGGTCTTTCTCGACTTGCTGAATATGCAGCTCAACTTGAGCTCAATGTCATTGTTGAAAATCATGGCGGACTTTCCAGTGACGGCACATGGCTCGCGGGCGTGATGAAGCAGATCAACCGACCTAATGCTGGAACACTACCGGACTTTGGAAATTTTCACGACTACGATCGTTACAAGGGTGTTGAGGAACTCATGCCATACGCAAAGGGAGTCAGTGCAAAAAGCCATGACTTCGATGCCAATGGAGACGAAACAAAGACTGATTATCGCAGAATGCTCAAGCTTGTCCTTGACGCCGGATACCACGGCTACGTTGGAGTTGAGTACGAGGGCAAAACCACCCCGGAACCCGAAGGCATCAAAGCAACGAAAGCTCTGCTTGAAAAAGTCAGAGAAGAAATGAGTACTGCCTGATAGTTCCTGCCCGCCTGCCTGAAAATCAATCTCTGACTACTGGCTTGTCGAGGTAGCCGAGAGATCAAGGTCAACAATCACGGGAAAATGGTCAGAAATATCAAGGCAGTTTGCATGGCAAATAAACGCACGTTTGAGCCCCGTAGCTAGTTGCTTATCAACTAGAATATGATCAATAAGGGTGAAAACATCGTCACCATCTGCTGCGCCATTTTCGTTGTAATCCCAATGTGATGAAAACCGATCAGCCACTCGTGGAATGCGTGTGGCTACATTCACAAGTTCGTCACCGTCTCGTTGAGGATCGACATCCTTGAGCATCCGCAGGACAGACGTCTCGGTTTTTCGGGTCGAATCTGCCATTTCGACATCTGGATCGTAGTCATTCAAATCGCCAAGAATAACGGGTAAATAGCCGCGATCCACAATCTCTCGCTGGACAATACGCCGGACAATTGCTGCCTCAGCGGTCCGCTGGGCATTGGCTTGCGCATCGCTTGGATTGCTTTTGAGATGAAGGCCGATAATTCCTAGCTTGTGGCCAAACAGACTAAAAAAGCAGACTGCATGCCTCTTCAACACAGCGATGGCTTCAACACCATCCCCCTCTTCTTGTGGTCGGCTGTATCGCTCAGCCATCCAAGGTAATGGTGCTGACCCGTTCACAACATCTCGAAGACGTGGCGTTGGCTGTGGCGCAAACAGATGGATCAACTCGCCCTCGACCCTGTCTGGTACCACACGAGATACAAAGGCCACATCAAAACCTGTGTAACTGTCACGACCCTCAACATGATAGGCCTGAAAGTTACCGAGACCTTTTTCACGGAGAAGTGCAGCCAAGGCAACACAAGCCTCAGGAGAAGACACCTCTGACAGGACAAGAATATCTGGATCAACAACCTCTACAACTGACGCAACACCCTCGAGATGCCGCATGCGCCCCGGTGGGAAGCGATAACGAGCAAAACGACTCCACTCACCAGGTACAGTGAGTGACTCAACATTGAAGCATGCAATGCGAACACATGAAGACCGTTCACTACTCTGTACCCTCGGATGTTCAGCAACCAGACTTCTCAGTGTTGCGAGCACGCCACACCAAAATAGTATTCGCATAATTATGCTGCTACCTGATTGACGGATCCCCACCTGCATCGTTACATTCTCTTTCATCTAATGGGGCTATGGACCGGGCAACCGGTTCATAGCCTTTTTTATTATTTCGGCCTCTCCAGCAGCATAGGAAATTTCATTCAACCCATGCCAACAGTTCCAATTGACAGCGATACTCCTCACCACTCATACGATTTAAACGCGTACAGTCCGACCACCAGTAAGCCATACTACAGCACTTCTATTACAAGTTTTATCCGCATAGGTGAGACTTCCGTTGGCAAAGGCGTCTTCGCACGACGTCATATCCATGAAGGCTTACTCCTAAGTGAAATCCATGGAAAAGTGCTCGAGGACTACCCGGAAGACTCCAGCTACTGCATGGCTCTTCCGAGCGGAAAACTCCTGGAACCCACCGCTCCCCTTCGTTTCCTGAACCACAGTTGCGATCCGAACTGTGAACTTTTCTACTGGGAGGATGAAGAAACCAACCTGCAGGAAGATCGGCTGTGGCTGCAAACAATCCGACCAATAGTTCCGGGAGAGCAACTGCTGATCGATTACTGCTGGCCAGCAGATGCAGCAATCCCATGCCGGTGCGGAGCACCAACATGCCGCGGGTGGATCGTGGACCCGGACGAGTTCCACCTCCTGCCGACGCAGGAAACTGGCGACGATGGAGTCTCCTTGCAGTCATACTGATCTCCTGTCTGGCAGGTTACGGACTCAGTCGCATTCGGATTGACGATGACCTCCGATCGCTGCTCCGAAGCGTTCGACCGACAAGTTTGTTCAGCACCTCTGACGCAAATCGTGTTGACGAAGAATTTGCTCTTATCGACGCCATTGGAAATCGCTTCGGTGCACCCGATCGTGATTGCATCATTCGTCTCAATTGCCTTGAGGGTGACATCTTTCAAGAACCAGGACTTTCTCAACTCCGAAGCCTTGTCAAAGATCTCGAGGAACTTCCGGACGTAAATCAGGTTCGCTCAATGTTTGACGTTCGTCGTCAGGGTGTTGCTGGTGCTCTACTCCCTGTCATTCCCAAGTCAGCCGGCCAGCTCGACCCACAATCAATCACTGACGCACGTGCTCGCGCCCATGAACATCCATTAATCGGTGGTCAACTCCTTTCGGCAGATGGGGCAACGGCATTATGTATCGTTCGCCTGAACGCGGGTGCCGACCGGCCTCCACACCTAGGACGTGCTGTGGACGCCATTGAATCGACCCTTTCCGCTTTTGACGCAGAGGACATCAGCGTGCAACTCACGGGTCTTCCAGCATTGCGACATCAAGCGGCTCTGGCTCTTCGTCAAGACATGCTTATTTTCAACTCACTCGGACTGACGCTCGCGTTTATTCTTTCTGCCACGCTCGCACGCAGTCTTCGCTCGACAGTTGTTGCCTGTCTTCCACCGGCTGTTGGTGCCGTCTGGGCAATGGGAATTCTTGGGCTGTTCGGCGCACCAATAAACATTCTCACCAGCGTTGTGCCGTCCCTTGCCCTCGTTGTTGGTACGTGTGATTCGATCCATTTTATTGAGGATATGCGACGAAGTGTCCGCCGCGGCACACATCAGATCATTGCTTCAAGTAATGCCATCCGACGAGTTGGAACAGCATGTGGCCTTACAAGCATCGTTACGGCAGTTGGATTCGCATCGCTTGCCGCTGCTCGAATCGAGGCCGTCCGCACATTTGGTGTAGCGGCGGCGGCTGGTGCACTAGCGAGCTTCGCGGCCGTCACACTGCTGACACCACTTCTCGCATCAACCCGATTCTGCCAGGGGCTTCGACTCGGTCGATCATGGCGACTGGCCAGCCGCATTGCTGGAACACTTACATCCTTTTCGATTCGTCACGCTCGTCCAATTGCCGCAGTCGGTCTTGTCGGAACGCTCGTACTTACTGCAATTGGCATGCAGGTTGATGCAGACAATCGTGTCGTTGACTCTCTTCCGCGACAAGCCGACTCCTCGCAGGCACTTATTGCCGTTGATAAAGAGTTTGGTGGTGTAATGGGTATCGACGTTGTCGTTCGCTGGCCAGAGCACGTGAGTTGGCGGAGTGACGAACTTCTGGAAACCCTGAATGCCGTTCATGCCATCCTCAATACTGCAGAGGCGACAAGCCATCCGCTCTCACTGGCGTCAGTCACCAATTCAATGCCGTCTCGGATACGTCGCAGGCTCTCGGCTGACGCGGTCAACGAAATGGTTGATCCAGATACAAGAATGGCCATCGTTCGAGCACGTGTTCGAGATGTTGGATCTCGCCAGCTTGAAACCGTCTATGCTGACATTCGTACAGAGCTTGATACCTTGGCAGCCACTCACGATGGCTGGCATTTCGACCTCTCAGGCATGTCTGTAATTTCGGCCCGAAACATTCGGCAACTCATCACTGATCTCGGCGGCAGTCTACTTTTGGAAGTAGCTGTGATCGCCATCATTCTTGCCCTCGCGTTTCGATCCCCAGTTGCTGGCATCGTAAGCCTGATTCCAAACGTTTTTCCGCTGGCCGTCATTGCAGCGGTCCTCGTGATGACAGGTCGATCGCTTGACCCGGCCACTGTGATTGTCTTCAACGTCTGCCTTGGTCTGGCAGTCGATGACACTGTTCACGTCATGGCTGCACTAGCCAGAAACCGCCGAGAGGGTGTTTCGATTGCCAGTGCGATGCGGCGTGCAATAGTCGAAACAGGAAACCCGGTCGTGCTTGGTGGACTTGTTCTTGGCGTGGGGTTTGCGGCCGTGACCGTCAGCAGTGTGCCATCACTCGCAGGTTTTGGACGCCTCGCATGTGCTGCAATTGCTGCTGCAACAGTCGCTGAGCTTATTCTTCTACCTGCTGTCCTCGTCGTAACAGATGATCTTCTTCGACGATCTGCCCGTCTTGGCAGAGCGTGGAAGCATGATCCTATTTTCGGTCCGGCACCAACCATTCCTCCTGTTGCCGGCATACCGGCGCCATCTGCGTAGGCAGTCTGAATCTGCTCACTCGCGGGGTCTTGTCTGAAAGGTGTCTCAAGGTGAATCCGGCAAGTGATTTCGGACATACACCTATCAGATTCTCATACTGGCATGTGTCGTCTGAAAAAAAGAAAAGGACATAATTACTGAAAACAAACAGGCTCCTGCCTCAGCATATAAACATTTCAGATAGTCGAGAGTAGAAAAAAAAGAGGCTTTTATTCGTCCCTCACCTCCGAACCATGAGGCACTCACGATGGCACGCAAAGCTCGACTATCAACTCACAAAAGACACCTCCGTCTTCTTCACGAGTCGCTTGAAAATCGCTACTTAATGACAGCTGATCTTTCGAACGGAGATTTCTCTGAAGGACTCGCTGGATGGACTGTTCAGGCGACAGAAACGGCTCACGTTGAAGTCGTTGATGTAGGAGACCCTGGTGTCCTCCTCACGCCCACTGACATTGGTACGGCTGAAATCATACAGCGGGTATCAGTTGCCCCAGAAACTGCCTATCGACTTTCTTTCACATTGAACAGCAACAGCGACAGCTATGCCTATGCAGGCGTGCGTGGCCATGCCGGAAAATGGTCTGAACTCTCTACAGGAGAGAATAAAGCGGGGCGGTATTCACTCGAATTTGAAACGAGTTCAGATGTATCTGAAGTCACAATATTTGCGCAGGCATACCGTCAGCAAACGGCACCTGTCAGCATTGATGACATTGAACTTGCCCTAGCTGATTCTTCACCAGTTTCACCGGAACCCGGACCGCCTCAAGAAACACCAATAGAAACACCAATAGAGCCACCGATTGAAACTCCTCCTCCAAGCATGGGCGATTCTCTTCTGGAAAACGGTAGCTTCGAATCTGATCTCAGTGGCTGGAGTAATATCAGTTCGGCTGGCGGAAACGCTGAGACAATTTCAGGTGATAGCGGAAGCGTCTTACGGCTGACACCAAGTGCGGAAGGAACAGCTGCGCTTCTCCAACAGGTCGCAGTTGAACCCTCCACCAGCTACCGATTGTCTTTCTCGCTTGAGAGTGATGGTGGGAGCTATGGCTACGCCGGTGTTCGTGGCCATGCCGGAAAATGGTCTGAAATCTCAGTTGGCGACAACGTATCAGGGCGGCAGACCCTCGACTTTGTAACAGCTGAAAATGTGTCGGAAGTCACCGTCTTTCTTCAAGCGTATCGTCAACAAACAGCACCGGTCGTCATTGACGACATTCGGCTGGAGGCTAGCAACGGTACACCGGCACCAGAACCCGTCACTCCACCACCAACAGACACAACTCCGCCAGATGTATCACCGCCAGATGTGACACCACCAGATACAACCCCACCGGAAGACCTTCCTCCTCGAGTTGGTGACAATCTTGTCCGCAATGCTGACTTTTCCCTTGGCGACCTCTCTGGCTGGCAGCCTTCAGGGCCTGCAGGTGCAGCAACACTTAACGAAGGCGTTCTGAAACTGGTAGCAACGCAGGAGGATACAGTCCGTGTTGAGCAGATGATTACTGGCCTTCAACCAGAAACCCGTTACAGTTTTTCTGTGAAACTTCGCTCTCTCGAAGGCGCTTGGGCATCATTTGGCGTTGATTCAGGCACTCAGTATGCAAAGACCAATTCCGCCGCAGGAGAGGACTGGCAGGAAAAACGTTTCACTTTTTACACGGCAAAAGATAGCACGCAGGTAAGACTGTTCCTTGAAAGTTACATGGGGCAACCGGGCCCCGTATTTTTCGATGATGTAAAAATCGTTGAAGGCAATCTCCCGCCAGTAACTCCTCCAGATGAAGGCTGGTTTACGCTGCCCCCACGACGAGCATTAGTCAACATAGGCCAGGAGATGTTGTTTAATAGCAGCTTTCAAGATGGACTTACCGGTTGGGTACGCGATCATGCTGAAATAACAAATGGCATGGTCACACTCATCTCAACCTCTGATGAGTCTGCACGACTTGTCCAAGATATTCCTTTTGCACTTCCACCTGACACAGAGTACAGCCTCGAAGCAGTCGTCAGCGGAGGAGGTCCTGGCGCAACTCTTTCAATTGCCGGACGAGACGGACTTACCGCATCTGTCCAGATCGATGAGGGAGCCACTCGAAGGGTTGTCCTGCCGTTCACGACATCATCTGGCTACGAGACTGTTCGCGTGATGCTGGAACAATACAAGGCAAGCCCAGGCACACTAACCATTGAATCTGTTTCACTTCTTGCACAGGGAGGAGAGTGGATAGACACTCCGCAACCGATACCAACGCAAACTACTGCAGTTCTCTTTGATGATTTCAGCGGTCCACTTGATCCCGAACGATGGCTGATTGTTGACAAAGCATGGGGTGGCGATAACGGTGGGCTTGTCCCTGAAAATGTTGAGCTTGCAGATGGCAAGCTATTGCTCCGTGCAAACGGCGATGACTACACCGGAGACGTTGTCGGCCACGGAGATCGGACAACCCGTGTTGGTGCAGGCATTGCCACCCGTGATTACTATGCGTCTGGCCGCTACGAGGTACGAGCCCGTGTTCCACAGGTTCTCGGTGCGGCATCTGCATTCTGGACATTCCATTACATCGAATATGGACCAAACGACGAGGGATTTTGGGAAGAACCAAGTAAGATCAGAAACTCTGAAATCGACTGGGAATTTCCCACGGCTCTTCAAACAGGAAGTGACGATGATCCCATTTCATATGACTACGCTCGCGTGAACAGCTGGGGTGGAAAGCTCGGCGGTGAGGGAGCACACCATCCTGGTCGAGTAGAAATCATCAATGATGGCGAGTACCACACCTACACCATTGACTGGCATTCAGGAGGTGACGGCGAACTGCCACGAGTTATCTGGCTGATTGATGGCGAAGAAGTCTATCGACATGAAGGAAATGAATTCGGCCAAGACAATATTCCGTATCGGGCATCTCGATTCTGGCTGGGAATCTGGTTCCCCGCTGCGGGCTTCAAGGAACGCATTGATGGAGAGACGGTCTCCCGAGTCGGCTGGGCTGGAGATCCAAACTTCGATCAGGCAACTCTTGAAATTGATTGGGTTCGCGTAACACCGTTCAATGAACCGAACGATCGCTACGAACCAGAAACATGGCCGAATGGCTTTTATGCAACTCCAGACGAATACCCAGAGCTATAACATCGACTGGTTCATTTTGCATGAAGCAATCCATGAGGCTCAACCACCAACTCTCCCTACCCATGCACCTCATTATGAGGTGCAGTTCAGACCTGCTATCTTGATCAAGGTCGGGGAAAGAATCTTCAAGATGCTCACAAGCGATTCACACGAACGCTGAAAAAGCAGTCGTTTCTTTCAAAAAACACCAGGCTGAGTCCAGCCTGGTGCCCTCTGGATAGAGGTACTGCATTGATCGTTAGTGGGAAGAAAATAATGAAACAAATTTTTACAACCGCGCTGTTTTACATAACGCTTTCCGTAAGCCTCAGCACACATGCACTCTGCCACGCAGCGGTCAGGCTCCCAGGTTTTTTCAGCGACCATATGGTCCTGCAGCAAGAAAGTGAGATTCCAGTATGGGGCTGGTGCGACCCGGGTGAAAATATTCGTGTGACACTCGACGGCAACGAAGCGACGACCAGCGGTGACAGCAGTGGGATATGGCGAATCACCTTACCAGCCATGATGGCACAAACAGAACCTCTGACCCTTCGCGTTGAAGGCACAAATACACTCGAAATCAATGATGTTTTGATTGGTGAGGTCTGGCTGTGCAGCGGCCAGTCGAATATGGAGTGGACGGTTGACCGATCGACGAACCATGACGCTGAAATTGCTGCCGCAGACTTTCCACTCATTCGTCACATAAAGGTTGCCAAACGTTCCTCAACTAGGCCCCTCGAGGACATTGAGGCTGACTGGACAGTCTGCTCGCCAGACGTTGCTGGTAGCTACACCGCGGCTGGTTATTTCATGGCCAGAACGCTTCACAAAGAACTTGGTGTGCCTGTTGGCCTGATCAATTCCTCGTGGGGTGGGACGCGTGTCGAACCCTGGACACCTCCTGTCGGTTTTGAAAATGTTCCGAAACTACAAAGCATTTATCAGTCGGTAATCGGACGCACCCCTGGCACGGAGCAGTACCGGAATAGGCTTCAACGATTTATCGATTCCAACAAAGCCTGGAATCAGCAGGCTGAAAGCTCACTCACGAAAAACGAAGCAGTCAAACCGAGCCCACCCTACCCTCAAGAATTAAAACCGTTTACCAGCCATCAAGACCCAACGATGCTCTACAACGGCATGATCCATGCACTTGTCGGATTCCCAATTCGTGGTGCCATCTGGTACCAGGGTGAATCAAACCACGCAGAGGGCATGCTCTACTTTGAAAAGAAAAAAGCCCTTATTGAAGGGTGGCGAACCCTGTGGGGGCAAGGTAATTTCCCGTTTTATTACGTGCAGATTGCACCGTACCAATACGGCAATGAAGACGGAACAATCCTCGCACGTTTCTGGGAAGCACAGGCGGCGGTGCAGCAACTTCCGAATACTGGCATGGTTGTGATTAATGACATTGCAACGCTCGATAATATCCACCCACCCAACAAGCAAGATGTTGGCAATCGACTTGCGATGCTTGCGCTCAAAAACAATTACGGCAGAATTGACATCGTTGCAGACAGCCCGGAAGTCGACTCGTTCCAGACGGACGGCAACAAGCTAATTATCACATTCAAGAACACGGGTGGTGGCCTAACGACACGAGACGGCCAAGCACCTACTCACTTTGAACTTGTTGGCCCTGGCTCACGTAAATTTGTTCCGGCGACTGCAACGATTACAGGCGACACTGTTGTTCTCTCAGCAGACGGCGTTCCCGCGCCGACAGCATTTCGATTTGCGTGGGACAAACTCGCTGAACCGAATCTTACGGGAGAAACCGGATTGCCCGTTGGGGCCTGTCGAGCCGGTGAGGTACCTGACTACCTCGGCCTCAATTCACTTGGTCAGGACTATGAACTTGTGTACGAACTCGATCTGAACACTCTCAACAACACAATCCACTACTCGATCGACCGCAGTGAGGACATCTCTGACTTTGATCGAATTGGATACCTCGTAGAACTTGAATCGAGTGCCTACGGCAATCAGGCGATTTTTGTTTCGATGGATGCCTTCACAGATGACGTCAAAAAAATTGCCGTGCCTCAAGCCAGCACCGGGGTGTTTTTCCAACAATCAGTCCAAGGTCTCGAATCTGTTTCGACTGTGAGTTCGCTCAACCATAAAAACATTGAGGGCAACATCGAGTTCTGGCCAAACAATTACGCTCAGCACAACGAAGCAAGTGTTCCAGGAGCTTCAAATTCACTTTTTGACTTTGGTGACAGCATGGTAGAACCCGTTGACGGCTACGGTTCGATGCAGGTCCACAACACACAAGGCAAGCAAACACTTTTCGCTTTCAACCATTGGCGGACGGGACAAGCCGCTGACCTCGGCATTGGAAACAGTACTGGCTCAACCCGCGACTGGACATTCACCAGAAATGCTGAAGACTACTCACGTAAACGTCTTCGGATCTACGTGCGACCAACAACACGCCCCTAATGGTGGCACTCAACAAGCCGGTGTAAAGCATCGCAATCGATCAAGGCATCCCCCTGCGTGCTATTCACGTTTTTTCCCTAACGTGCTTCAAGAACATCAATTAATCGAAATGTTTTCATCCGGACAGACCAGTCCACAAGCAAACTTGGATCAGCAACTGATTCAGTAAATGCGCGCTCATCCATATAGAGCACGCGCACAGACAGGCTTTCAAGTTGCGTCTCTGGCAATGTCATTGTGAGTGTCGGATTTCGCACAACTCCAGCAACTTCATTTTGATCCACATCTCGAAGTGAAATCTGCTCAACATCAAACCGAAGGCTTCCATCTTGAATTGTGGGCAGGGTACAGGTCACGACAACGTTGCCACCTTCTTTCTGCATACTCGCTTTCACATACTTCTCATAGGGATCGTCTTCCGACTCCCACTGCCAGACAGGTCGTGGCTCACCCTGTTCATGAATTGCTTTTGCATGGCAGCCAGTGACTATCAATGCCATTGCCACAGCTACGATGAGGCTATTACTGGAAACACCTTGCACCGATGCGGTCATTCCACACCCCAAGCTAGAAGAACGTTTGCCACCTACCATACCAAGGAGCCTTCGTTTTGGAGCGTACGCCCCCAGCCACAATGGCCCGATACACAAAACCAGGAAGCAGAAAAAGTTATACCACTGGCAAAGATTCACAATATTTATTTTCTGCTCGCCACACTTCCGGCAGATGTTCGAGTTTTCCTGCGCATCCATGCTGCGATGGTGCTACGATAGAGGCCTCGATCATATCCCGCCTTCCCGCCTTCCCGCCTTGCGATCGACCTCATGAACAACGACCAATTGTTCGACGAAATGTGGGGCCACGATGCCACACTACGAGACGCGTATGCCGCCTTCAATGGCTGGCTAGAGAACGAAGAACCAGTCCGTTTACGAAAAAAACAAACACAGGCAGAACGTCTTTTTCGGCTGACGGGCATCACTTTCAATGTCTATGGAGAAAGCGGCAAGGAAAGCAGCACAGAGAGACTCATACCCTTTGACATCATCCCACGGATCATTTCCGCCCGGGAGTGGTCACGGCTGACCACTGGCATCACGCAGCGGGTTCAAGCCCTCAACGCGTTTCTCCACGACATTTATCACCGGCAAGAGATCATTCGATCTGGGCGACTTCCGGCTGAGCTTCTCATGCACAATAAAGCGTTCTTACCAAAGATGCTTGGTGTTGCCCCCCCAGGAAACGTCTACACGCACGTTGTTGGTATTGATCTCATTCGCACAGGACCAGATGAATTTTTTGTTCTCGAAGATAATGCCCGAACACCGTCAGGCGTGAGTTACATGCTTGAAAACAGGGCAACGATGCTGCATATGTTTCCAGAACTGTTCTCCCAGAATCGAGTTCAGTCTATAGAAAACTACCCACGGCAACTCTACCGATCGTTGGCAGCATGTGCCCCTGCCGCATCCAACAATCCGCCAACTGTCGCGGTACTGACACCGGGAATCTACAACTCTGCGTATTACGAGCACAGTTTTCTTGCTGACAAGATGGGTGTTGAACTCGTCGAGGGCCATGACCTGAGAGTGCTTGACGGACGAGTCGCCATGCGAACAACGCGTGGCTACAAGCCGATTGATGTTCTCTACCGCCGGGTGGATGACGACTTTCTTGATCCGTTGAACTTTCGAGCCGATTCAACACTTGGGGTATCCGGCATTCTCGATGTGTACCGTTCAGGTGGAATCACTATCGCCAACGCTCCAGGCACTGGCATTGCTGATGACAAGGCCATCTATTCATACATGCCCGAAATCATTGAGTTTTATACGGGCCAGAAGCCACTTCTAAACAACGTGCCAACATGGCGCTGCAGTGAGCCCGAAAGCCTGAACTACGTGCTTGAAAATCTTTCAGAACTTGTTGTCAAAGAAGTTCATGGTTCCGGTGGATATGGCATGCTCATTGGCCCAGCCTCATCAAAGCGTGAATTGGCGAGTTTCCAAAAGAAGCTCAAAGCCAAACCGGGCAATTACATTGCACAACCACTTCTCTCACTTTCAACGGTGCCAATTTTCACAAAATCTGGCCTTACGCCCCGACACGTAGACCTCCGCCCATTTGTTCTGGTTTCACCGCAAGGAGTTGATATCACACCGGGTGGCCTTACCCGAGTTGCACTCAAAAAAGGAAGCGTCGTCGTCAATTCGTCACAAGGTGGCGGCACCAAAGACACCTGGGTACTAGAGGACTAAAACCATGTTGGGAAAAACAGCAGGTGGTCTCTTCTGGATGTTCCGGTATCTTGAGCGGTCCGAAAACACGGCACGTCTGATTGAAGCCGGGCAACACATTGCCTTGACCCAGTCGAA
>JBDOMQ010000201.1:0-15260 GCA_039831725.1 Pirellulales bacterium | reverse complement strand
GCGGCATGCAACTTCTCAATATTACGGAAGGTGGCACGCTTTTTCTGCATCTCCCTGAAGATCTGCCCAAAGCGATCCCGCATAAAGATCCACTCGACACCGCGCACCGTCATGGACTTCTCGTAGAGCCTGACTCTGCAATGGAGCGTGTGTACGGAGACGGTGAAATACGCGTCAACAGCATGCACCATATGGCTATTGATGATCTAGCATCAGGATTCCGTGTAACTGCAAGATCTCCTGATGGAGTCATTGAGGCTATCGAAAGTGAAATTGAGGGATGGCTTGCAATCGCCACTCAGTTTCACCCAGAAGCAGACTCAGCATCTGCTCTTGATGCAAAAATATTTGAAGAGTTTATTGTTGGCATTACTGGTGAAGTACCGGCCATGCGACTCGTGGCCTGATCAAAGTGGACGCTTTCAATAGCACCTTCATTAGTGAAATCATGAGGCCCGCCGGCAGATCACTAGTCGGCGGGCCTTTCGTGTTGTTTCGCGGCAAGTGTTTTATACTTTCAGCGGCCCTTCAGGTGGCACTGTCCCTTCAGGTGGAACAACCTGACCAAAAACAATTCCTGACGGGCAGCATGGCCATTTATTCAGCGGTACGATTACCTTAGGCCTTTGATTGGTAGCCGTATCATGTGGCAGTCTGCATCATTGTGGCTCTTTCGGAAACCGTTACAACGTTTTACTAACCTTCCCTTTTCTAGTTGAACAAATGCTGACTGATTACGACCTCCACCTCTTGGGCGAAGGGAGACACTGGAAAAGCTACGACAAGCTTGGCGCGCAACTGTGCACACGTGATGGACAACAAGGAGTGCACTTTGCTATCTGGGCCCCAAACGCTGAGGTGGTTAGTGTCGTCGGTGATTTCAATGGCTGGGCTGGGCACAACCACAAGATGAGCAAAC
This sequence comes from Pirellulales bacterium, assembly GCA_039831725.1. Taxonomy (GTDB): domain Bacteria; phylum Planctomycetota; class Planctomycetia; order Pirellulales; family UBA1268; genus UBA1268. Next base: position 14,341 of record JBDOMQ010000201.1, on the reverse strand, counting down.
TAATGCCGTCTGGCTTCTGGCAACTCTTTATTCCTGGAATTGGTCCCAATGCTGCCTACAAGTTCCGTGTACAAACAGCTGAAGGGACCATTGACCGCGCTGATCCCTACGGGTATTCAGCTGAGGTGCCACCACAAAATGCTTCTCTCGTTGCGGATTTAAGCGACTACAAGTGGAGCGACTCGGAATGGATGGAACAGAGACTTGGACGAGATTGGTTCAGTGAGCCAATCTCATTTTATGAAGTTCATCTTGGAAGCTGGAGGCGACCAGGAGATGACCCGCATCGCTGGCTGACGTACCGTGACCTTGAGCGGGAACTTATTCCTTACTGCCTCGAAATGGGTTTTACCCATCTAGAATTTCTTCCGCCAACAGAACACCCTCTCTCTGCAAGCTGGGGATACCAAACGATCGGCTTATTTGCTGCAACAAGTCGCTTTGGCACCCCCCAAGATTTCATGTCATTGATAGACGGATGCCATCAAGCCGGTATCGGAGTCATTATTGATTGGGTACCTGCACACTTCCCGAAAGACGACCATGGGCTTCGCCGCTTGGACGGGACAGCTCTCTATGAACATGAAGACCCACGCAGGGGCGAGCACCCTGACTGGGGAACTCTCATTTTCAACTATGGTCGCAACGAAGTCGCGAATTACTTGATCTCATCAGCTTTATTCTGGCTGGACCATTACCATGTTGACGGGCTGCGAGTTGATGCAGTCGCCTCAATGCTTTATCTCGATTACAGCCGTCATGACGGAGAATGGTTACCGAATCGTTTTGGTGGCCGCGAGAATCTTGAAGCAATTGAATTCCTAAAGGAGTTAAATGTCCAAGTTCATCATCACTTTCCTGGAACACTGACCATTGCCGAGGAGTCTACAGCCTGGCCTGGCGTTTCGCGCCCGACTCATACCGGTGGAATTGGATTTAGCCTGAAATGGAATATGGGCTGGATGAATGACACCTTACGATTCATGAGGCAGGATCCAGTCCACAGAAAGTTTCATCATGACGAGCTGACATTCAGCCTTATTTATGCATTCCATGAAAACTTTGTTCTGCCACTTTCACATGACGAAGTCGTCCATGGAAAAGGCTCTTTGCTCAACCAAATGCCCGGTGATACATGGCAACAATTTGCCAACCTACGACTGCTGTATTCATGGATGTGGTTCCATCCCGGCAAAAAACTTTTATTTATGGGCAATGAGTTTGGTCAGACACAAGAATGGAATTTCGACGAGAGCCTCCAGTGGCATCTCCTTCAAGGGAACTTACACCGGGGACTCTTTCAGACTGTGGTGGAACTCAACAGATTACTACGAGAAGAAACATCGCTTCACCAAATAGATTTCGATGGACAAGGATTTGAATGGATTGACTGCCAGAATTGGCAAGAAAGTATTATTACCTTTTTGAGAAAAGGTGTTTCTCAAAAAGACTCCTTACTTATCGTGTGTAATTTTACACCCGTTCCTCGTGAGAACTATCGGATCGGCGTTCCGGAGGCTGATCACTACATAGAAATCTTCAATAGTGATGCTGCTCACCTTGGAGGCAGCAATATCATCAACAAAGACCCACTCGTGTGTGAACAAATTACTCAACACGGGCGAGGGAACTCGGTCACTCTCACCGTCCCCCCACTTGCTGCCGTTGCATTGAAACCCTTTGATACCAGCACTTCATAGATGAGTCGGCTCAAGAAACACAAGCCCCACGTAGCAAGTTCCTCACAATCTACCGAGGTAGCCTTGGATCTCGATTCCAGGTCAGTTCCAAATCCTTCTCTAAGCCAGCGATCCAGTCCATAAAAACTTCAGCAAATGCTGTCTGAGCAACCATCGACAACCGTTGCTGATCTCCAAGAACGCCTTTGAATCTATCCTGCAACTCATCATCTGATGGCTTCAATGCCAGCAAGCGAATGACATAACAGATCGTCTGGGGCTCATTAAATACAGCAACACTCTCACCTTCAACAGTTGAAAACACCTTATGCATCATCTTATTGCCTGGCATAGCCAGCCCGTCAGGGGATGATAAAACTGGTGCTGCATTCACCCCTGCTGCACCTTGCGTAAGCCAAGTGAACGGACCAATCTCCTGCACTTTCTCTAACTCACTTTTCGGCAGCGCCTCCGCAAAACCTTTTTCATCCAGTTTTGCAACTATTGCAGCAGCCTCCTTTAACGCAAGGGGACGGGCCTCGACGATTCGCCATGCCTTTTCGACATTATCACGAGCCTCTGCAAAACCTGGGACCCGCTCTTCTTGATCGTCTTGCTTCCAGGAGAAATAACGATTTCCTTCTGCATCTCGAGATGTGACCGGACGGAAAGGTATTATCCCGTCGCCAAACATTGTCTCGAGCCATCGCTGCTGGCGAATACCAAAGCGACTCGAAGGATCTGGCACAAACTCAAAGCTGCTTCCTATACCGCCACCGTTAGCAGCTTCGGTCACCGTCAACCAATCAGATTCTACTGCAACAAGCGATTGCTTTTCAGCAATTTTTTTAACGTCAGGAGGGGTTGGTTCTTTCTCACCATTTTTTCCACGTGCAATCCAGAGTGCACGATCTTCAGCGTAGGCATTTACATCTGCAGCCAAAGCTGAAAAAATCGCATCGATTGTTTCTGTAGCACGTTGCCGTGAAATGTCCTGACGAATTTGTTCCCTTACTTCGTCAAGTGGCTGGAATGTCATTTGTGGCTCAGAGGACTTGGCTGACTCTTTACTGTCCTTACCAATGGCTGACTTTTCAGTGGGCTGTTCCTCAACCGAATCCGGAATTGCGGTTCCGGTAATGGGTGTTTCCTCAGGCTGCTGATTTGTGTCCTTGGCAGATGACTCGGTTTCATCTGCCTCCTCTTTTGCCTGAAAAGCAACTGGCATCACTTGTGTTCGATGACCTGTAGAACCATTATCGGACTTCGACGGCTGACTTGCATTCTCTTGCTGTTCAGGATCTTCATTTGATTCTACTTTACTGGAATCCTCCGACACCTTCTTTTTCGTGTCTTGCTCTGGTTGACTCGGAGCCTGCGGGCTCTTCTTCGGTGATTTCTTTTCTTCGGGGTTCTCTTCTACTTTTACTTCACTTTTTGTATCACTTGAACTTGGGGTCGCTTCTTGTGCGACTGGAGGATCTGGCGGTGACTGACGAAATCGGGTTTCCTTATTCTTCTCATAAAACTCCTCGACGTCTTTTTCAGTTATTGCCTTCGCTACCTCATCTTCAAATTTCTTCTGATCTGCCATGAATGATGCGTACCGAATTCGGTGAGGTTCTTTGAAGCCAGGGTTTGGGCTCCTCATTGACGGCAGGTTGTTTTTGAACTTCTCGAAATAAGATTTCAGTTCTGATTCGCTTGGTGCCTCAACTGACATCGCAAGGTTTTCAACCTCAACAGGAAAAACCTTAATCGTTGCTGACTGTTCAAGTCGTTTGTAAAAATCCCACCGCCAACCAGGTGGGTCGCCTGAAAAGCCTGTTTGAAACAAGAGCAGAGTATTCCGTGCAATGAGCGCCGTGCGCAAAGACTCAAACAGGTCTGCCGCCAAAACCGGCGCACGACCATAGCGAAGGCCAGCAATGATTCCATCGAACTGATCTTGCCGAACCATATTGTTTGTCCAGGCAGCAAGAAACTCATTAATTGCAGTATTGCTCACTGTTAATCCAATTTTTTCAGCTTCTTTCGCAAGAAGCATTTCGCGGACAATCAGTTCCTCCCCCTCAGGAAAGGCTGGCAGTCGGGAAGGATCACGACCCGCTGTAGCAGCGGCCTGCATGAGAAAACGGTTTGCAAGGGTCCGCAGGGCCACTGCTCGTTCGAGCTGGTTTTCTCGGACAGCCCCCCCTTTCCATGCCACAACAACCGGATCAGCAGATGATGAGCCTGCCCCCATCTGGAGAAACGGAGGCAGCACAAAGAAAGCCAACATCGCCAAGACCGCCACCGCTACGAGCATCGATCGCTGATATTTCCGGAAGAAGTTGAATGATCCGGCCATAAAACCGCCTTTTTCTGAAGCGCCACGGGTTTGAAAACCACTGAGGCTTGACAAGTAGAGAGAAGGGAGGGTAACGCTGTTGAGCAATAACTAAGTCGGAGATTGTATCGCCAGATGGTCTGGTGCCAATCCCGATCTCAGTAGAAATTCATCGTTTTTACTCCTTTTTCATACAAGATTCATGGCCAAAAAGACCGCACGCAAGGCTCCTAAAAGCAGAAAATCATCGGCTGGGACCACTCCAACCGGAGACTACGAGCTTGTCATCGTTGAAAGTCCGGCAAAAGCAAAGACCATCGAAAAGTACCTTGGACGTGGATTTGTCGTGAAAGCGTCGGTGGGGCACATTCGTGATCTCCCGAGCCGAGCTCCCAAGGGAATCAAACAACTTGTACCCGGAGTCGACCTCGAACATGACTTTGCACCGACTTATGAGGTCGATTCAGCAAAGAAAAAGACCGTTACAGAGCTACGCAAGCTCGCAAAGGGAGCTCGTGATATTTGGTTCGCGACTGACCTAGACCGTGAAGGAGAGGCCATTGCCTGGCATCTTGCAGAAGAACTCAAAGTGGACCCTAAACAGGCGAAACGAGTCACTTTTGACGCTATTACTAAATCTGACGTCCAACGAGCTTTCGAAAATCCTCGCAGTATTAACATGCCTCGCGTCGAAGCCCAGCAAGCACGGCGTATTGTTGATCGCATTGTTGGATATCGTGTTTCCCCAATTCTTTGGAAAAAGGTTGCCTCTGGGCTAAGTGCGGGCCGCGTACAAAGCGTGGCTTCAAGGCTCGTTGTGGAACGTGAAAAACTGATTCGTGACTTTACTCCAGATGAGTCCTGGGAATTTTCAGGATACCTCTCTTTTGATATCGATGGTGCTGAGGCTCTGCAGACCGTCTGGGACGAATTCATGTCGCAGCGAGATGATCGGAACCGACCACCAACAATCAAGCAACGTACCGCCTGGCTTTCTGATCACCGCAGCCTTTCCGCTGAACTTGTTGAAGTTGGTGGAAAGACACTGAAGATTGAGGCTGATAAAAACTCTGCCGAAGAACTCGTGAAAGAGGCAGTATCGGCTGCCGAGGCAGCCGGTCTGGTTGATGTTGATATTCAACGAGAGCAAAACAGTGACGGCAAGGGTAGAGCGAGAAATATTGTGCGGATAACAGGAAAGCCGGACTCCAACACACGCTATAGCATTGACTCAATTGATGTGAAACGTACAAAGTCGAAGCCGTATCCACCATTCATTACAAGCACCTTACAACAGGCCGCAAGCAGTCGACTAAGCATGTCAACGGATCGGACAATGCGTGTCGCTCAGCAACTCTATGAGGGTATCGACCTACCTGGAGAGGGACGAGTCGGACTGATTACATACATGCGAACTGATTCAACGAATTTGTCCGGCGAAGCTATTAGTCTGGCACGTCGCTATCTTGAAGAAAAAGTCGGGACGGAGTATCTCCCTGAGAAACCACGCTTTTACTCGAGTAGCAATCAGTCAGCTCAAGAAGCCCACGAAGCGATTCGACCGACCGATCCATTTCGTGATCCCGATACTATCGCCTCAGCCTTGAGCGAGGAGCAACTCAGGCTCTACCGGCTCATCTGGCAATCATTCGTTGGCTGTCAAGCAACTGATGCCGAATGGGATAGCACGGCAGTACGAATGCGACGTTCAGACAAAGACACGGGAGCCGTATTCAAAACAAATGGACGCGTATTGCGTTTCGATGGCTGTTTGCGAATCACCGGAATCCCAAAGGGAGATGGGGATCAGGTGCTACCCGATTTCGATAAAGGAACGCAACTCTCTCCATTCAGTATTGAGCCGAGGCAAAAATTCCAAGCACCGCCTCCTCGCTACAGCGAAGCAACACTTGTAAAGAAACTAGAAGAAGAAGGGATCGGGAGGCCGTCGACATATGCAAGCATTATCAATGTCATCGAAAGCCGTGGCTATGTAGAACAACGTGAACGGCGATTTTACGCAACGGCACTTGGTGAAGCAGTTACGGAATTTCTTGAGGAAGGTTTCCACGATCAGTTCATCGAAGTCGGTTATACCCGTGAGATTGAACAGGAACTCGATCAGGTAGCCGAAGGAAAAAAACAGTGGACCGATATGCTACATGAGTTCTATGAAGAACTTGTGCCTAAAATAAAACTTGCTGAAGAAATCAAACACAAAAAAGCCGAGACAACTCCTTCTGAATACGCTTGTCCAACGTGTGGTCGTCGTCTTGAGTATCGTCTCGGAAAAAAAGGGCAGTTCCTTTCGTGCAGTGGGTATAACGAAAAAATACTTGAGGAACCGCCTCCTCCTAAGAAAACGACGAAGGGGAAAAAACCAAGAAAACGGAAGCCAAAAGAAATACCGGCGTGCACCTTCGCCATGCCTGTTGATCGTGATGGCCGGCCCCTGCTTCCAGAGCAGATCGACCTTCTCTCACCAAATGGAACGCCGATCGTGAAACGAACGGGACGGTTCGGAGACTTTCTCGTTGAGGATGGTCCACCACCACCAAAAAAATCAGCAAAAAAATCAGACCCAGATGCACCTGCAGCATTTATCCTGAACATCGACAAAAAAGGGAACCTCAAGTTTCCTGCCCCATCTCCTATCCTGACCGACATCGAATGCTCGAAGTGTGGCGAACTCCTCAACCTCCGTGACGGCAAACGAGGCCCATGGCTCGGCTGCAGCAAATTCCCGAAATGCCGTGGAAGAGGAGCCTTTGCAAAGCTCTCAGAAAAAGAACAGAAAGATCTTCGCAAGCAACTGGCCGACCATATGGAAAGCCAACAGACGCTTGAATTAACTCGGCGAGACGGACAGACGCCAGTAGAAGATGGCACTCCATTAAGCGACCTGACTATCGAAGGCGGGGTTGCTGAACTGGAAAAGTTTGTTGAACCGTAGGCCGCCTACTCCCAAGGCATATCCTGATCGAATGTTGATGGCATCTCGCTCACCGCGATCGCGTGAGCAGTTGCATGGGTACGGCAGTGAGAAATGCTTATAAGCACGCCAGCTATTCCCATCTTTTCAGCGACGTCTTGCGTACCACCCATGAGAGTCACAACGGGCCTTCCAGCTACGCCATTGATTACCTCAATGTCACGCCAACTGATACCCTGACGCCACCCTGTACCAAGCGCCTTGAGAATCGCCTCTTTTGCAGCCCATCGACCGGCAAAATGCTGCATCGCCATTCTACGGCCTCGACAGTAGTCAATCTCTTTGGGCGTGTAGACGCGTTGCACAAAAAGTTCACCATGTCGCTCAATCATTTTGCCTATCCGTAGGCACTCCGTGATGTCAGTGCCAACACCAAGCACATTCATTGGTAACGCCCCCGCGCAGATGAACCACGCAGCCCACATGCTTCACGGGCACGCTCGAGAACATTGCCGGCAACGGCTCTTGCTCGTTCAGCACCAACGGCAAGTATTTCATCTACTTTGCTCGGATTCGACTCTAATTCGAGCCGTCGCTCTCGTGCAGCAGCAAAAGCCTCTTTAGCTGCTGCCACAACTGCTTTTTTCACATCGCCATAACCGAACCCACCACGTCGATAGAGTTCTCTCATATCAGCAACTTCTTTTTCAGAACCCACGAGTGAAAGCAACTGGTACAGATGGTCCTGCTGTGGATCCTTTGGTTCTTCCATTGGACGGGAGTCCGTTGTTATACGCATGATTTTCTTTTTCTGTGCCGGCAGGTCTTCGAACACCTCGATCGTGTTACCGTAGCTTTTTGACATCTTCTGCCCATCAGTTCCTGGCACCTTCGCCGCACCGTCAACAAGCCGTGGCTTCGGAAGACGAAAAATTCCATCACCGTAGAGATGATTAAAAGTACCAGCTAGATCTCGGCATACTTCAATGTGCTGCACTTGATCCTCACCGACCGGCACCACATCCGCATCGTATGCCAAAATATCAGCAGCCATAAGAACGGGATATGTAAAAAGGCCTGCGTCTGCAGTCAGCCCTCTTGCTTTTTTATCTTTATACGCATGACACCGCTCCAGCAGTCCCATCGGCGCCACCGTCATTAACAACCAGGTAAGTTCAGTGACCTCGGGCACGTCTGACTGAACAAATAAGGTAGCTCGCTCAGGATCAAGGCCCAAAGCAACCAGATCAATCGCCGCATCACGCACAAACCCGCGAAGTGTTTCAGGTTCGCGAACTGTTGTAAGTGCGTGCAAGTCGGCAATAAAATAGAACGCATCCCCGGCATCCTGTAACTCAATATATTGCCGTATTGCCCCAAAGTAATTGCCCCAATGAAACCGTCCTGTTGGCTGAATGCCTGATAGCACTCGTATCCTGGCTGTAGAAGTCGACTTAGTTTGCATACCGGAATTCATCTCTACCACGTTCACCCTCTGCCCTCAATAAAACTGAACACATCCAAAATTATCCTGAACTATTTGTTCGATTTTTTGGCAGGGTCACCAATTACTAGACTACCAACGATCTGTTGAAGTTCCGATGCCCCGAGTGAATTTACAGCTGCAGGGAGCTCATCCAGGATCCGTGTCGTGATAACAGGCTCTGCGAAACTCGCTGTACCAATCTGCACCGCTGAGGCTCCCGCAACAAAGAATTCCATGCAGTCATCCGTTGTCATAATGCCACCGACACCGATTATGGGTATACCAACTCGTGTGTGCACCTGGTGAACACATCGCAAAGCGATTGGTTTAATTGCAGGACCGCTTAAACCACCGATACCATTCCCTAAGAGCGTCCGCTGCTTGCGCCAATCAACTGCCATCCCCTGGCATGTATTGATCAGTGTGACAGCGTCTGCTCCACCGTCAGCTGCCGCCTGAGCAATCGACGTAATATCGGTCACGTTTGGTGTTAGCTTTGCTATGACTGGTAACTGAGTTGCGTGGCATACGCCCTCGACTACCTGCCTGCAAAGTTCTGGATCCGTTGCGAAATCAACACCATGGCTGACGTTAGGGCATGAGATATTTAATTCAAGCGCAGCTATTCCACTTTCTTTATCAAGTTGCTCTGCAAGCACCACAAACTCAGCGACCGTCCCTCCTGCAATGGAGACAACCACAGGTGCACCGCATGAACGAAGGAAAGGGAGTTTGTCTAGAACAAACTGTTCAATACCGTCGTTATCGAGCCCAATCGAATTCAGTAACCCGGCGGCAGTCTCGATAGTACGCCAAGGACGGTTTCCCGCTCGTGGAGCAACCGTGATAGTCTTGGGAACGATTCCTCCAAGTCGGTGCAGTGGAACAAAATCCTGCATTTCGTTGGCGTAGCCGAACGTTCCCGACGCAACCATGATCGGATTCGGTATAGAAAGCCGCCCGAGTTGAACAGTCAAATCAGGGAGCACCGGAGAAGCAGAAGCAGTCATCGTCTTTTCTAAAAGCTAAGGAGGACCTTGATGATGGCTGGCAAACTGAAACCTATTCAGTTCACACCACGCTTTCAGTGTACCGCAGGGGCAAACTGCTGATGGACCAGTAAAACAGGGGAAACAGGCAAAATTTGATTTTTCTTTGGAATATGCGGTCTGGTTCAAGACTCCTGATTGTCAGGCCGATACGAGAGATGGAAAGAGTGGGCACCACTTTTTCCAACAAGTCCCAATCCTCGTTGACATCACGACTAAAGCCCCATTATGGTTCCTACCGGACGGATACGAATCCTCGACGAAGTTTTGCCCAGACCCGTCCACATGGCGTTTAAACGGGCATTTTCGGCCCTAAGTCCACGACTGGAGTGGCGTCGTGACCAAACAAGACATTGTTCGAGCAATATCCGAGCAGTTAGACCTCCCGAAGGCGAAAGCCCAGGAAGCGGTTCAAACCACCTTCGATGCACTCATCAATGCTCTCGTCAAAGAGGGCAGGGTCGAACTTCGGAATTTTGGGGTGTTTCAAATCAAGCGAAGAGATGGTCGGGTTGCCAGAAATCCTCGTACTGGCGATATCGTCAACGTCCCACCACGGTATTTCGTGAGCTTCAAGCCAGGCAAGGAAATGGAAACACGGGTAAGGAAAATCGACGAGTCACAGGCTCCCTAGATTTCACATCCTACCAAGGCACTTTATTGCTTGCAGAATCTAAGACGGATATGTACCTATTTCAAAAAACCATCTGTTGGTTTGAAAAATTTTACCATCGCACCGAAATGTTTTGCTCGGTACATAGTATTCAGAGAAAGATTCATGAAATATCCGGTCGATGGTCAATGAGCAGCCACCAGAATGTGCCTGCCCCTTCCAGAACAAAAGTCAACTATCTGCATCTGCGTAAAGAACTTATGTATTCGACTAAGACAAACGATATCACTGATACAGGGAGCGTGGCACGATGAATACCAACAATACCCGTAGCGGTACATGGGATATCGGCCTAAAATTTATCATTCTATTTGTCATAGGAATTCTCGTAGCAACAAATACGGGGTGTCTTATTCCTATGTATTCTGGTGATCCTATCCGAAGGGCGCAAGAACTAATCTATACCTCAGAAGATTTGCGAGCGATCACTGATGAGTGGGAACGCATCTGGTTCCTCGATCAACCGTCTCACATGACTCCATACAGAACACACGGCGGCGTGCTCTAGCAGAAGCCTCTCACAGAAGACGCTCGGAAAGTTATTCAAAACACGTCTTGAAGAGTCGTTAATGCAGATCAACTGCAGTCAATCTGTTAGCCAATTTTTGTAGACGCTTCGGGTTTGGTGAGAGGCAAACTGCATTTTTAAATGCGAATCCGTGCTGCCTGTTCTTGTATCTTTTCGAGCGGCACAAGATCACCTTTATTGCAGCCTGGGCAACCCTCAGCCGCCTCGTCCCAAGACGCCGCCGATTTGAGATTAGAATTCCAGAACGGCCAGGTTCGACACTGGCGAGGACGGTCCTCGTAGACCGTGCAACCACGCGTTTCAGCATCAAGAAGTACACAGTCTCCACCGGGTCTTTCTGTGAGCGACCTTCGTACGCCTATTCGTCGAACGAATTGTTCTTCAAAAACCTCTGGGGTAATCTGCATACGTGCAGCCATTGCATCGATCTCAGCTTGATTAACCCAGACATACCCCTCAGCACCAGTACAGCAGTCCCCGCATTGAGAGCATTCAAAGCGAAGCCCCTCGGAATACCAGACATCTTTCTTTTTACCTGCCATACAACATCTCCTTCCAAGAATTTGCACTCTACAACATTATCTTCTTCGTTGCCGAGAGAACAGCGTCAACATCTTCGTTACCACTAAATGGACCGAACGCAATGCGAACAGTCCCACCTTTAGTGGTTCCTAGAAATTCATGAATACGAGCAGCACAGTGATATCCAGAACGCACCTGCACTCCGGCAATCTGTTCAAATAAGGCAGCTACTTCAGTTGGTGAATAACTTTCACAGACCATACTGATAATTGGCGGACCTAAAGCACCTGAACTCCGATCAGGACTTATTAAACGAACCCCCGGAATATCATGCAACCCATCATGACAGGCCTGAACATATTCTTTGCAGGCGGCTGCAACCGATTCTAACCCCTCTTCTTTGAGCCACCGGCACCCTGCCAACAGCGCTGCAACTGCTGGGAAGTCGAGTGTCCCCACCTCAACTTGATCCTGCATCCCAACGGGCATCGTGAGAGATTCACTGGTTGATCCTGTACCGCCTTGGATCAGTGGATCAAAATGAATTCCTTCCCTCGCATAGAGAATAGCAACACCGTGCATTCCCATCAGCCACTTATGCCCCGGTGAGACAACAATGTCGGCCATTGATTCGTATTGAGAAAGTGCAACATGACCGAGTGATTGAGAAGCATCGACAAGTGAAATAGCGTCTCGCTCTCTTGCAACCTCGACAAGTGCCTCAAACTCTTGAATAACGCCTGTAACATTTGATGCATGTGAAAAAGTTACGAGACGTGTATTGGCCTGCCATGCCTTGACAACGTCATCAGGATCAACCCAACCTCGTTCATCACATGGAACGACTGTGAGCTGAATGCGGCCTTTTTCCTGCAGATAATGAAGTGGCCGAAGTGTTGCGTTATGGTCAGCCGCAGTGGCAATTACATGGACACCAGACGTCACAACACCATGGATTGCCTGATTCAACCCAAAAGTGGCTGATACCGGCAGGCAGATCCTCTCTGGCAAAACACTGAGCAAGGCTGAAACTTCCTGACGTAGCTGGTGAACGAGATCCCCAGCCGTCAATGCCTCTTGATATGCACCTCTTCCAACTGCCACACCATTTTCTCTGGCTGCCTGTTCCCACGCTCTCCAAACTACCTCTGGCTTTGGCCATGTAGTCGCTGCGTTATCAAGATATCGCCTTGGTGGGCGGTTGCGCTCGTTAGTCACTCGTTTGTTGCCGCGGTGTCATTCCACCAGCTGTCACCCTCCAATTTGGTACATGGCTCGTGATGGCCTTTGAAAAGTTTCTGTGCCAATACCATGCGAAAAATACTTCTCACCAACGCATTCTGCCAAGAGATTTCGTAATTCTTCGTCCGTCCCACCAGCTCGTAGCAAGGTTCGAGCATCCCAGTCAGTAGTTGAAAAAAGGCAATTACGAAATTGACCATCTGCAGTCAGCCGTAACCTGTCGCAGCGATCACAAAATGGCTGCGACACAGGATTTATGAATCCAACAACGCCACTCCCATCGAGATAACTATAGTCCGTCGAGGGCTGTCCGGGATCGGTCGGTTCGTTCAGTGACAGTTCACCGATGTACGTTTCAATTACTTGACGAACTTCTCTACCCGTCAGAACGTCCTCACGAGACCATACATCCTCTGCATCGAGTGGCATGAATTCAATAAATCGCAATTGAAAACAGTGTGTTCGACAGAATTTAGCTAGTGGGAGAATATCTTGCTCTGTCAATCCACGAATCGAAACCGCATTTATTCGAATGGACCGAAACCCTTGCCGCCTCGCCTCTTCAAGCCCCTCGAGAATTCGTTGAAGTCCAGAACGACGTGCAATCTTTTCAAAACGAGCTTCGTCAAGACTGTCAAGGCTCACATTGAGTCGAGATAATCCTGCCTTGGCTAAACCTGCGGCCTGGTCTGCCAAAAGCAGGCCATTGGTGGTGAGAGCAACTTCTTGAATTTTCGGCAGCTGAGTCAACTGCTTAATAAGTTGATCAAGCCTGGGTCGCATGAGTGGTTCACCACCAGTTAAACGAATTGTCTGAACACCCATTTCGGACGCGACGCGAGCACATCTTACTACTTCGTCATACGCCAACAGTTTTTGTTGACTCATAAAAGCAACTTCAAGCGGCATACAATACCCGCACCGAAGGTTACACCGATCTGTAACACTTATTCTTAAATCCGTATGGCGTCTACCAAACTGATCAACAAGGCTTTTGCTGGCAGATGCATCGAAGTCTTTCTCAGGACAACTCATCGAAAGGCTCCCGTGAACACTGGCCGGTCTTTCTGGTTAGCGTTTCACTATTTTCTGGGTGCACCCAAAAAGATCCAGACTCATTCACTTGTCGCTTCCAAACGGGCACGTCTGCTTTAATTCTCTCCATAAGCCATGATGCTGAAGCAAACGCCTCCGCTCGATGAATTGCAGAAACGGCAACAGCAACACTTACTTCACCAACAGAAACTTTACCTAGTCTGTGGACGATCGAGCATTTCACTATTTGAAACCTGACAACGGCTTGTTCATGCAAGCGAGTGAGCTCACTTCTAGCCAGTGGTTCATATGCATCATACTCAAGCCAATCTGTAGTGAGACCATCTGTCTCTTGCCGAGTTGTACCAGTAAATAACACATTGGCTCCTGCGAGTCCGCTCGCGACACGTGAGAGCAGGAGCGACACATCAATCGGATCATTCGTGAGATCGACCTGCAGCATTCACCTAACCTCCACTAACTGGCGGAATGACGGCTATCTCTGAATCCGAACAAAGAACCTCATCTTCTGTCGCATAGCGACCATCGACTGCAATAGCGCTCCGAGACAACAACATTGCGACCTGCGGCAAGTGAGTGCCGAGTGCACAACGAACCTCTGCCACTGTAAAGCGATTGACAGAAACCCGAAGCTCTTTTACTCCTGCTAACTCCGCAACACCTGCAAAAAGCTTTACAGACACCTCACCCGACGTACTTCCTGACTTAAGACAATCATCACTAGTTACCATCTTTTTGTTCACCACCTGCTTCCTTACCGTATTTTGAATCCTGCCGTTTTCATCGGCCCTTTAACAACACCCCTCAGATTTTCCGCTGCACGCCTCTGACCCAAGTCGGGCCT
>JBDOMQ010000429.1:0-15318 GCA_039831725.1 Pirellulales bacterium | reverse complement strand
AGCACGGATTGAGCAGATTCGTCGTGAAATTGAGAATGCATCCAGTGACTACGATCGTGAAAAGCTGGAAGAGCGTCTTGCAAAACTTGCTGGTGGTGTTGCCAAGATTAATGTTGGTGCAGCAACGGAAAGTGAAATGAAAGAAAAGAAAGCCCGTGTAGAAGACGCGCTTCATGCAACCCGAGCCGCTGTTGAAGAAGGCATCCTGCCAGGTGGTGGTGTTGCCTTGTTGCGTGCTAGCTCACAGGTAAAGCCAAAGGGTTTAAGTGATGATGAGTCCGTTGGCTATCAGATTGTTGTACGGGCATCTCGTGCTCCAGTAACAATGATCTCAACCAATGCTGGCCAAGACGGTTCTATTGTGTGTGAAAAAGTTCTTTCTGGTGAAGGAAATTTTGGCTACAACGCCGGAACTGATAAGTATGAAGATCTCGTCAAGGCTGGCGTTATCGATCCAGCCAAGGTCACACGAACTGCCCTGCAGAACTCCACAAGTGTCTCAACGCTTCTTCTGACAAGTGATGCACTGATCGCTGAAAAGCCAAAGGACGCAAAGGGTAAGGGCGGTGCAGGCCACGGCGGTGACTACGACATGTATTAATGCCGTCTGAGGCGTCTCAATACACCTCTAGCAAGAACACAGGGTTGGGTTGCTCTAGTAGGGCGGCCCGACCCTCTTGCTTTTCAGCACGGCCTGCGTTGGCTAGGCTGAATAAGTCTTCGTTTTTGAGGGAGTACAAAATATGCCACAGCAGAGTTGTCCACTTACCAGCCAGCAGGTTGTCGACATCTACTTCATGGAGCATCGGGCAAAGCTTCTTGATATTGCCGCCTTTCTCGATCGCCTTGAGCGAGCCGAGGGACGTGAGGGTCTTCAGGACGTCAGGGTACGAGCCTTGAAAAAAGCGATTCCGCTCTTAATTAGTTCAAGTTGTGAGAACCATGCGAATCGCGCTGAGCGTATGCTTGAACTTTTGAGCGATCATACAACGGAACCAACTCCTGCTGCACACACGCAGTCAGCACTTGGAGCCGATCCGAACACGGAATATTGAGAGTACATCATGGCCTATATCGACCCACATATTCACATGGTCAGTCGAACAACGGATGACTATCGCCGCATGGCTCAGGCAGGTTGTGTCGCAATTACTGAGCCGGCATTCTGGGCAGGGTTTGATCGTTCCAGCCCTGCTGGTTTTTATGACTATTTTCGTCAACTCACAGATGTAGAACCGAAACGCGCTGCTCAATATGGCATTGCTCACTATTGCTGGCTCTGTATTAACCCCAAAGAAGCCGAAGACCCCACGTTCGCACGTGAGGTGATGCAGCTCATTCCTGAATTCTTGGATAAGCCAAATGTCTTGGGTATTGGTGAAATTGGCCTCAATAAAAACTCACGGAATGAACTGATTATTCTTGAAGAACAGATTGAATTAGCAAAACAACACGAGCGCCTGATTCTTGTTCACACACCACACCTTGAAGATAAACTCAAGGGAACACGAATGACGATGGATGCACTCATCAATGCCGGAATTGATCCGGGACGTGTTCTTATCGACCATGTTGAAGAGCACACCGTTGCCGAAGTCCTTGATCGAGGATTCTGGGCAGGGATGACGCTCTATCCGGACAGCAAGTGCACGCCTCAGCGAGCAGTTGATATTATTGAATGTTACGGAAACGAACGTATCTGGATTAATTCGGCTGGTGACTGGGGCCCGAGTGATCCACTTTCAGTACCGAAGTGTCATGTCGAGATGCGGCGACGAGGACATAATCAAAAGCTTGTGGAAAAAATTAGCTTAGAGAACCCACTCACATTTTTGGGTCAAAGCGGCCGTTTTATTCTTCCAGAACATTCTTGAAGCTCACGCCACCCAGCGGCTGTGCTCATCCTCAGTGTTTTGTAATCCAAGCAATCCATAAAGATGTGTATCGGTGGTCGGTGTCATTGTATAGCCAAAGGAACGACACAGTGCGATCGCGTAGCGATTCTCTTTCGAGATGAGCGTTCGCACAGAGCGGGCACCGCGAATGCGTGCTAGGTCATGGAGTTGACTGCACATAGCGTGCGCGAATCCCCGGTTTCGAAATGAAGGATGCACCGCAAGAGAAAGTTGTGGTGACCGAAGTGTGTCGTCCCACGATGAAAGCAATCCATAAACAACTGCTTGACCACGTGTAAAACCAAAGCGATGAAGATCCTTTTTTGATTGCGTGCTTGTATAGAGCGCGTGGGTAAGCTGAGAAGAATTCTGCTGATTCAACAAATAAGGCGGAAGCACGTGTTGATTGCCAGCTGTGAAAAGTGCTGTGAATAAGTTTTCAATTGCCGACTGATCAGGTTGTTCCGGACCGCGGATGATCATAGCGGATCGTGTATTTCTCAGGGGTGTTGAGCAGTGAGCCTTCACGCGCACGTGAAGGAGTCGCTTTTTGAATAGGAATACCGAACCCGACATGGAAAGAAAAGCCCGGTATCTGCCGGTAAAAAGCACCTATTTTACTTCTTGGTACGAATGAAGGTCTTCAAGAGGTACAAAGCCATCGCTGCCACGCGGGCTCTGTGTAGGTGGCTGGCACGCTGGTGCGGTCATTCGTCTCCACAGATGTCTGCCCAGCCATATGCTGGCAGTCCCAACAATAAAAAAAACGAGGATGTTTTGTATCACGATTCACCATCCTAGCGCGGTACCAACTTGGAAAACGATGAATGCACCGATCCAGGCAAGTGCAGTCATATAGGTAAAGGATACGAGTGGCCAAAACCAACTAGCCGTTTCTTTTCCAATAATAACCAACGTGCTTGCGCACTGAGCGCATAGTGCAAAGAAAACCATAATTGAAAGTGCTACGGGTAAGGTAAATACTTTGCGATCAGTGCCGTCCCACGTGGCTGCGCGCAATTGGCGGATAAGCATGCCGGCGCCATCTTCTTCTCCAGGGTCAACGTCACCAAGGTTGTATATGACACCAAGGACTCCTAGAACCACTTCACGAGCTGGGAAACTTGCCACTGCTGCGCATCCAATTCGCCAATCCCAGCCTAGCGGTTTGACAACAGGCTCTATCAGATGACCAGCCTGACCGAGAAAGCTCTGTCGCAAGGCCTCCCCCTGCTGCTCTGCAGATTCTGTATTCACACCAGCTTCTAGAACTGGTCGTGGAAAGCTCCCAAGTGCCCACACGACAATACTGACAGCAAGTATGAGTGTCCCGGCATTTTTCAAGAAAGATACGGCAGCTTCACGAACGCGTTCAGCAACAACAGCGAATTGTGGCCACCGCCAGCTTGGAAGTTCCAATACAAATGGTTGTGGTGGCCCGCGAAAGATCGTACGAGAAAGGATAAAGGAGACGATTGCAGCAACAAGAATACCGATGAGATACATGGAGGCTAAGACAACAGCCGGTAAACGAATCCAGGAATTTCCAACTGCAGTATTCGGGACGAATGCACTACATAAAAGCAAATAGACTGGGAGCCGTGCCGAGCAACTCATGAGAGGTGCAACGAGAATGGTCAGTAGTCTGTCACGTCGGTTTTCAATTGTACGGGCAGCCATGATGCCCGGAATTGCACACGCAAAACTTGAAAGGAGTGGGATAAACGATTTTCCGGAAAGACCAACACCGACCAGAAGCCTGTCCATAAGAAAAGCGGCACGGGCCAAATAACCACAACCCTCGAGCACAGCTACAAAAAGAAAAAGGATGGCTATCTGCGGCAGAAATATGATGACTCCCCCAACCCCGGCAATGATTCCATCAACAACAAGCGATTGAAGGATGCCAGCGGGCATGACTGATTCTGCTAATCCTGCAGAGAACTCGACACCTCCTGAAACGAGGTCCATTAATGGAGATGCCAGCCAAAAGATAGAACTAAAGATCGAAAGCATGGTTAGTGCAAAGACAGCAGTTCCAAATACGCGATGAGTTAACACCGAATCAATGCGATCACCAAGTGAACGAGTTTGTTTCACAGAATATGAAAGAACATCTTTTGTGATTTCATCGATCCAACCATAGCGGGCAATTGCTTCAGCTGAAGCAATAGGACGATCAGAGTCTGAACATGTGGCTAGGCGAGACGTCAGTGATTCAGGAATCGTTTGTTCTGACCAATCGGATGATTCGACAAGTGCATCAGCAAGTTGGGTAATACCCTCTCGACGAGGTGCTACAAGACGAATAACAGGACAACCAAGAAATTCTGAAAGTTTTTCTTGATCAATATGTATGCCTTTGGATTCTGCGACGTCACAGAGCGTGAGTGCAACAAGAACGGGTCGTCCAACGTCGAGTGCCTGACTTACCAGATAGAGGTTACGGCTTAGATTTGTCGCATCAGTCACCACAACGATACAGTCAGGTTGTTCTACCGCAGCCATATTGCCGTGAAGGACATCCACCGCAACCTGTTCGTCTGGACTCTTTGCATTCAGACTGTACGTCCCTGGCAGATCAATTAGTTCGATGGTCTTGCCATGATGATGAAATTGACCAACTTTCTCTTCAACGGTGACTCCAGGATAGTTACCGATTCGTGTTGGTATGCCAGCAATCGCTGAAAAGAGAGTGCTTTTTCCAGTATTTGGATTGCCAAGTAAGGCTACCGTCAGCTTCATGTTGGATCTACTGGTTGTTGATTTGTTGTGAGTCGAGGTTTGGCAGAGGGCATAACCGAATCAACCGTGTCGGAAGCAAAAGAGGAGTCACTCAGGTGGCAACGACCACACGTGCAGCCTCATTCCGCCGGATAGATAAACGGTATCCTCGCAGTTCCAGTTCCACAGGATCGCCTAATGGAGCGGTACCTACGACGGTTACCTCAACGCCAGGTGTGAGTCCCATCTCCAATAACCTCACGGAGGTGTTGTCTTCACCAGAAATGTCTAAAACCTGTATTGTTGATCCAATATTCACTGTTGCGAGGGACCGCATATATGGTTCCTGTGCGAGGCATTCAACCGAATCACACCCAGTGATTGACACAATCGAAGCAGACTCGTGACGCGTTATTGAGATGAAGTCTCAATAACGCGTATCCTAGGAAGGGTTGCTCTCTCAGGCAAGCGACCGTATTGATTCGCGGTCTGCAGGGCAGAAGATTAAGAAGTTATGACAAAAGGTCTTTTTATCACTGGCACTGACACAGATGTTGGGAAGACAGCAGTTGCTGTCGCGATCTTACAACAGTGCGTTTTACAGAGAATTGATTGCCGAGCGTACAAGCCTGTGGCAAGTGGTGTTCAGTCTGGTCCATCAGACATTGATCGCCTGTGGCGTGCTTCTGGAAATGCCGGTGCGCGCGATGATGTCTGCCCGCAATCTTTTCAACTTCCTGTTGCGCCGGAACAGGCTGCAGCCGCTGAGGGAACCCAGGTTAATGACACCCTCCTCCGTCAGGGTTTGTATCCACAGATGGCTGCAGACTTGGTTCTTATCGAGGGAGCGGGTAGTTTATTTTCACCGCTTAGCGACCAGACACTGAATGCTGATCTCGCTATAGATTTTCAAGTACCCGTGGTTGTTGTAGACAGCAGTCGTCTTGGGGCTATCGGTCGAACATTGACTACAGTGACGGCAGCTGAGGCAGTCGGTCTGACCGTTTCGGCCGTAGTTCTTTCTCAGACAGAGGCTATCCACTCTGGTGGGAACAAAAAAGCAGACAGTCCTGAGGTCATCTCGCACCAGTCACGAGCAGAATTGCAAAGAAGAATTCCTCATATTGTTGTCTGCAGCCTCGGCTACAACGAATCAATAATTGAACCCTTTGTGGAGTGGCACGGGATTGCAGCACAACTGGATATGCCTACCAAGCCACAGCCGTAAGAGTTGTTCTAGGAGACCGTATGAATCTTTGTACTCTGATCAAGTGATGTGGCGGCTTCAGCAAGACAAGCCACCGACAGCTTAATAACAACTTGCCAGCATCCGCTTGCATCAGGCGTAACAATCCAGTGTGGCATGACGACTATCGACTGATGAATGAGTTCAAAGCCGCCCTCTGATTGACTGACCGACTCAATTGGGAAAGTCCATACTCCTGCATGTCCACCATTACTCGCCACACTGCAGTCGAGGGTAGCGAGGATGTTCAGCCAGTCATCTTCCAGACGGATATGAGATGTTTCCTTAAGATCAAGATGAGTTCCAAGATGGCCGAGGTCCAAGCCATCTTTATTTCGAAAGCAGCGACCTGGTGAGTGTGAAGGAAGACCAGCAAAATTGAACTCGATAGCTAAATGCTGACAGAAGTTGTCAGGTAACTCTTCTAGCCGGTATCCAATTTCAACAGTGTCAGACCCTGCTGAGAGTGTAATGGCTTTTGAAAGAGTTAATGGGATCCCCCACACATTTCCCTTTCGTGACAAGAGCACCTGCATTCGATCTGGATTCCGGCGAATGCTTGCCTCATACGATCCTGTAGCAAAATCACCGCGTTCCATAGCCTTTCCGGAAGCAATATCTACAGCAGAGGCATCGACATCAAAGAAGTGGTCGATACAACTCTTCCTTCGGTTCGTGTCATATTGAATTTTTTCAGCAAGTCCTTCGTGCTTAAACGTAGCGAGTTGAGACGAATCAATAATACTTCGCGCCTTGCCCGGTCCAACGCGTACCTGGTCGTGATAGGCCTCCTCACGACGGTCAAGTGTTGCAAGAAGATTGTGCCGTTGTTGCCGTATGTCAAACTCATACAGCATTCCACCGACAGAGGGAGCAAACCAGAGATCGAGATGCTCGTTGGATAGTCGAACTTCTGTTTTGCTGTCAAAGTCATAGTCTGAACTTACAGCTTCGACCCATGTGCTAGGGCGACATTCAGCGCGATCCAGTGCATTCTCGGCTGTAATTAATTCCTTATAAACGGCATTCCGCAGATGTGGCAGGTAGATGCCACCAAAAGCACCGTGCCAGTAAGCGCAATTGCATTGACCTCGATAGAGCGACGTGACAGCTTGTTGGTATGCAGCTTTATCGGTGACTGACTGTTCAGCGAGTCGGGCAAGCCGATTGCTTACCACCATCATCCGGGCATACATCTCATTGGATTCAGGATATCGATAACGGAAGTTTTTCCAGGATCCACCACGAATAAATGGAATAAGAAGTGACTGGCTTGGGTCACGTTTTGCATTTTGACGTGCTTTGATGCACGCGATCTGTTGCTCAGGTTGAAGAGCCCATTCAGTCATCTCACGATAACTACATTCTGGTAGCCAGATTGTTCCACCTGGTGGATCACTTCGGATCACATCAGAGGGAAGTGTCATCGTGATCCAATCTTGATTTGCTTCAAGAAGACCAAAGAACTGTTGTAACCAACCGTCCTGAAAACAGGCTTTGTGAGTATCCGGCCAGACTCCAAATTTCTCTCCGTCATCACTAAAGACAGCCAAAGCGTTCTGTCTTTGTGATGCGAGGAAACGAAGGTGTTCAATGGTGGCTTCTGGCGATGCAAATGGAATAACATATCGCAGATGTTCACTGCCCGGAAATACACTAATGGTGCAACCATCAGACTCAGTGATCCAATACCGGTCGAGTTTTTCGTTAGGAAGTCCAGCAGCCTTGAAGTGGAAGTCATCGAGGATAGTCCACTCGACACCAGCAGTGGCGAGGTCAACTGCCATACTTGAATCCCAGACTCTTTCAGCAACCCACATTCCGGAGACTTTGGTCTGAAGACGCTGTTCGAGCCAATGGTTGTACTGACGAATCTGGCCTATTCGGTCGCATGATGGCAACATGGCGAGTATTGGTTCAGAAAATCCACCACCAACAATTTCAATTTGTTTTGCTGCAGCTAAGGAAGCTAATCGATCGAGATATTCAGGATGATTGCTCTCGAGCCATTCAGCAAGTGGTCCACTCGTGTGTAATGCTATTCGAATAGCCGGATGTTGCTGTAGTAAATCAAGAAACGGGAGATAGCTTTTTTGATAGGCATCTTCCACCACGCTATGAAAGTTTCCGACAGGCTGGTGGTCATGCAGAACGAAAACAAAGCGAACAGTGGGGTGCATACGTAAAGCATTCCAGAGGCCAGGAGAACGTTCCAATTTTCATGTTTTTAGGAACCCGCGCCAAACGCTATTTTGAGGTCCTATGCATCACGTAGCCGGATCACCGTAAAGGTCATACCGGCTCTAGGGACTAGGAAAGCTTACCTGTGTCAGGATCCTCATCTGATCCCTCTGGTTCCTTCCAAGAACCAGTTTTACGAAGCAAACTGGCCGCTGTATCCGGGGGAATCGTTGAGATGTGATAGCCAGTACCGAGTTCAAAGCCGGCAATGGGTGTAATCCGTGGGAGTACCTCAAGATGCCAGTGCCAATGAGCAGATGCCTTGTTGAGTGAAGGAGATGGAACAAATGGAAATTGATGAAGCCACCAATTGTAGCTCGCGCTGGGTATCAACTTATTGAGCGCTGTAACAAATTGTTGAGTAAAGTGTGCGACCTCTTCCATCTGACTATGTGGCTCAGTATGGAAGAAACAGGATGGTTCATTACGGATGAGCCACACTTCAAAAGGTTGGCGAGGTGCAGATGGAACAATCGCTACAAAATTCTTATACGTGTGAACAATACGGCCCTCACGTTTTGCCTCAGACAAAATATTTTTAAATAAGTTTGGTTGATGAATAACCTGTTGACACTTTGTAGATATTGTTGGTGGAGTACGGTCAATCGCAATGAGTTGGCTATGGACATGTGCTAGTGACGCTCCTGCCTGAATACCACCGTTTTTAAAAATCATTGCCCATGTGATCTCAGGATTTATCGAGAGTTCTGCCATTCGCTGCTGGCAAAGTTTCCAGACACCAACCCAGTCATCGAAAGGGATTTCAAGAACGGATTCAATGTGGACGGGTGATTCGATAACAACTTCATGAACGCCTGAGGCACGTACAGTCTTTTGGTTTGGCACGCGTGAGTCAGCGGCATTACACGTGTGTCCAGATGGCTTCATCTCAACAACAGGATAGGCGTTGGGAATAATCCTCGATTTCCAATCCAGAGAATCGGCTGCTGGCCACTGCTGAACTGGATCTGGAGTGAGGCCTGCGTTCTCTCTACAGAAAGGGCAGTCCTCCTGCCGGCAGTTGAGAAGGTCATTCGGGCGATCAGAACGCCGAGGTGCAAGAAAAATATTCCGGTTTGCAAGAGGGTCATAGTGAATTGTGGGTTCTCTCGAATGATCGAATGAGAATGACATGTGTGCACCACTGGAATGAATTGGAAAGGGGAAAATGCCCCTCTTATTGAACGCTACAATCGTCGCCCGTACACTCAGAGCCTATAACAAGATGGGTTTCAAAAGTTCCATTCACTGAGAGTGTATTTCGGCAACCACGTATTCACAGATTTCTAGACATTCGGAGAGAACACCATGCTTACAGTTGGCGACGAGTTTCCCCAGTTTTCTGTCCAAGCCTGTACTGGCACGGAAAAAGAAGACATCAAGTTGCTCACATCAGCTGACTATTCCGGGAAGTGGACGGTGTTCTTTTTTTATCCAAAAGATTTTACGTTTGTTTGTCCTACGGAATTAGCTGAGTTCAACAAACAACTCAAATCATTTTCGGATCGTGATACAAGTGTCGTGGGTGGTAGTACCGATAACGAATGGTGTCATATGATGTGGCGACGATCACATGCAGATCTAAAAGACCTTGCATATCCACTGATTGCAGCCCAAAAGCTGGGTGCTGAACTCGGCATACTTGAGCAAACAGAGGGATACTGTCAGCGGGCAACATTTATTGTTGATCCGAATGGTGTGATCCAATGGGTTGATGTGAATCAAGGACGCGTTGGCCGAAATGTAGCCGAAGTAATACGAGTCCTTGACGCTCTTCAGAGTGATGAACTGTGTCCATGCAACTGGAAGAAGGGCGACCCATACGTAAAAGTTGGCTAATTTTTACGGAGACAGGATAAGCTCGATCTGCAGGAGAGACTTTCTATGCGTAGTCGACTCCACCCCCATTCATGGAGAAACAAGTTTGGTTATGCTTTGCGAGGTCTTCGTCGGGCCTTTCGCACACAACATAGCTTTGCAATTCATCTACTCATTGCGTGTGTTGTTGTTGCTGCCGGCGCCGTGCTCAGGGTGACGACGAATGAATGGGGACTTATTATTGTTGCCATTGGAATGGTACTGGTCGCAGAGACGTTCAACACAGCAATCGAGTCATTGGCACGTGCGGTTCATACACAGTTTCATCCACGATTACGTGATGCTCTGGACATTGCCAGTGCGGCTGTTCTCCTCGCGGCAGGGACTGCAGTCGTGATTGGACTATGTATCTTTGTGCCAGCACTCTACAGATTTTTTCGTAGCGTTTTGTAGATCATTTTACTTTCGAATGTCGTAGCAGAACATATTGTCTCCGTCACGAACGTAGAGCATGCCATCCACAATAACAGGGTGTGCCCAACAGGGGCTGTCACCACTATCAGGGATTTGGAAATACGATACCTCCTCGAAAGCGGCCGGATCTGCTTTTACGAGAGCAAGAATCCCATTTTGGTACTGCACATAGAGGTGTCCATCGGCAGCAACAATGGCTGCTGATTTCTGTCCGCCAACGGTACTCCGTTTCTTCCATACCACATCACCAGTCATCAATTCAGCACAGATGATAATTGGTTGGTCATCTGCACACCCGTAGAGGTGGTCGTCAATGAGAACAACGCCTCCATGCTTATTTGCCAATTCTTTTTTAAGAGGAAAGATTTCCTTTGAGGTCACTGATCCACCCGGACCAGGAACCTGTTGGATGAGTGCTCCTCCTCTTTTATATCCAGCTACAAAATAGACAAGATCGTCTTTGATAATTGGCGTCGGGATAACAGCCGTTGTCTTTTCAATGGGAAAAGTCCATTGAAGTTTGCCTGTTTCAGCATCAACAGCAAATGCACCAGAGGCGGTCGTTTGCACATATATTTTTTTGCCAGCAATTTCACTGATGACAATTGAGGCATGGCCGGCACCACGATCCTCTGGAACCGTGCACTTCCAGATGATATTGCCGTCATTTTTATTGAGAGCAACCATAGTTGCTTGGCTGCCACCTGGTGTACAAACAAGTTTGTCACCATCAATGAGAACGGATTCACTGTATCCCCAGTTATCACCTTTTGTACCACCCATAGCGGCCTTCAAATCGACTGCTTTTCCAAATGTTCCGTTCTCGGCCTCACAGCCTATAAGTTTGCCATGCGGTGTGATGACATAGACGATTCCGTCAGCAATGGTTGGGGTGCTTCGAGAACCTTGCCAGTCATCCTTTCCATTATTCCATGCATCACCTGTTTTCGTATGCCAGATTGGTTTCCCAGTGGTACGGTCAAAGCACGAGAGATATTCATCAGCATCTGAGGCTGTTGAGGGCCCGTCACCCAGCGTAAAGATCCTATCGCCTACGATAGCTAAGCTGGCATAGCCACGGCCGGCACCAGCAGCACGCCAGACAAGTTTTGGACCTTCTTCAGGCCATGATTCAAGCAAGTTGGTGTCGGGAGCAATACCAGTACGGCTGCTACCACGAAATGTAGGCCAATCAGTGGCCTGTGCCGCTTGAAGACATAAGCAACAGAACAGAACCAAGAAAATATGGCGAAACTTGCTCGGGAAGCACTGCATCGAATTCTCTCCAGATAGGTGAGCCGATGCTTCGTGCATCGGCAGGGTATCGTTTTATTATGACGATTCTCGACGTATTCGACCACTCACAAACCAAGTCAATTGGATACATTCGATGGTTGAATCAAAATGTCAATTCAATTAGCGGAGTACAAACGTCCATACATATACACATATATGGAACATGTATTGTGTACGGCTGTTCTTACAGGTGAAGAAAGTTTCCAAGCGTTTATTAAAAAAGTAAAACCGTCATCACGACATGGAGACAGATTCAAGAAACAGCCGACGTTTTCGTATCATTTTTTGCACCAAACCACATAATGACTGAGTAAAAGACCGGCGTGAAGAAAATGCCGAAGACAGTGACCCCAAGCATGCCGGAAAAGACTGCTGTCCCAAGGGCCACACGCATTTCTGCACCAGCACCTCGGCCAATGAGCAGTGGCACGACACCAAGAATAAATGCAAGAGACGTCATCAAGATCGGTCGTAAACGTTGGGTTGCTGCCTCGAGAACTGCCTGCGTGCGTGGGACTCCATCGGCCTCACGTTGCTTGGCAAACTCAACAATTAAGATGGCATTCTTGGCTGCGAGCCCAACAAGAACGAGAAGCCCAATTTGAGTAAAAATGTTGTTATCACTTCCAGCAATCCAGACCCCTGATATTGCTGCTAAAAGACACATTGGTACGATCAATATGACAGCGAGTGGAAGCAGCCAGCTTTCATACTGAGCGGCGAGAACAAGAAAAACAAAAAGAGTACCCATCGCAAAGACAAAGCTCGCTGTATTCCCAGCAAGTATCTGTTGTAAAGACAAGTCGGTCCATTCGAAGTCGATCCCTGGTGGAAGGAGTCCTTGGCCGCTTGGTGGTTGGCCCGCTAGCGTTTCAACCAATGCAATGGCGTCACCAGAACTTGTTCCAGAGAGTGTTGATCCTGCGAGGTCTGCCGATGGGGCAAGGTTGTATCGTGTTACAACAGCTGGCCCACTAGTTTCTTCGACGGTCAGGAGGGTCGCCAGTGGCACCATTTCTCCGTCGGTATTGCGCACCTCAAGCCTTCCGATGTCTTCAGGAAGCATTCGGTAGGGTGCATCAGCTTGAGCCATAACCTGCCAATTCCTTCCAAAGGCCGTGAAGTCATTCACGTAGGCACTTCCAAGATAAACCTGGAGTGTCTGATGAATAGATTGAATTGAGACACCAGCAGCTTTTGCTTTTGTCCGATCAATATTGATAAATAGTTGTGGCTGGTTTGCCTTGAAACTGGAAAACAGTCCGACGAGTCCTGGTTGCGCTGCAAGCGCATCAGCGAGTCCAGCGGTTGTTTGCTCCAGTTCGGTCGATCCATGACCTGTACGGTCACGAATCTGTAATTTAAAACCACCCGTGTTTCCAAGGCCATCAATTGGTGGAGCATTAAAGACTACACAGCGAGCATCACGAACCCGATAGAAATCGTTCCGTAGTTTTCGTGCGATTGCAAAAGAAGACTGTTCTGAATGCACAGCCCGACTTGCAAACGGATCAAGAATGACAAACATGCCACCAGCATTCGACAGGCTGACACTGGATAATAAAGAATAGCCAGAGACAGATATCGTATGCGCAACACCTGGTGTCTCAGCAGCAATCTTCTCTAATTCAGTAATGACTTCTGCTGTTCTTTCATGACTTGCTCCTTCAGGGAGCGTCGCATTGACGAGAAGATACCCTTTGTCCTGCTCTGGAATAAATCCAACTGGAACAGTATTAAAACCAAAATAGGTAAGTCCCATCAGAGCGATGTACACTCCGACCATCACAATGCCAATTTTCAAAAGAAGCCCAACAACGACTCCATAGGCTCCTGTTGTGACCTCAAAAAACAGATTGAAAAGTTTGAAAAAACCTGCCAGTAGCATGTTGAAAAGCGGAGCAAGAAAAGATCCGCAAACAAAACCAACTCCAAATACACAAAGCCTGAGTAACCATATAGCAAGAGCTGATTGGGAGCCATTCGCCAAACCAGTCCATGCAATAACGACGTCTTCAACGAGCCAGAGTGTCGTTAAGCCAAAGAGAAGACCAATGACAATAGCTGGTAGCGGATCATTCCGTTGGTGTTTTTGGTTCTTTCGATCCGACGTGTTGTGACCGTTAAAAAGAATCGCTGCCAAGGCGGGAGAAAGTGTGAGAGAATTAATTGCCGAAAATACTGTGCTGGCTGCAATCGTGATAGCAAATTGACGATAGAACTCGCCGCTTATTCCGGTAATAAAAGCTGTTGGTACAAAAACTGCCGCCAATACCAATGCGATTGCTATGAGCGCACCACTTACTTCACGCATTGCCTGTCGTGCAGCCTCGCGCGGCGGAAGTCCCTGACGAATCAGCCGCTCAACGTTCTCCACCACAACAATGGCATCATCAACCACAATTCCAATAGCAAGCACAAGTCCAAATAGCGAAAGGTTATTCAGCGAAAAACCAAGACCGGCCATGACGGCAAACGCGCCTATCAAAGAAACAGGGACAGCAATCATTGGAATCAACGTTGCCCGCCAGTTTTGCAGGAACAAAAGAACCACAACAAATACGAGGATCACTGCTTCGAACAGTGTTTTCATGACCTCTTGGATGCTTTCCTCAACGAAAACAGTTGTGTCGTAGAGTACGCCATATTCCAGACCCGAAGGAAAGCTTGCAGCGAGTTTCTCCATTTCATTGCGTACTCGTTTTGCGGTAGCAATGGCATTTGATCCAGGCCGCTGATAGATCGCCATTGTGATGGCCTCGCTGCCATCGACACTACTTGCTGTATCTTCATTTTTTGCGCCCAGTTCCACTCTGCCAACATCACGAATACGAACGATCTCTCGGCCGACAGCCGGCGCACCTTTTTTTGCAGTTGATTCATGACCAGTCTTGATGATGACATCTGCAAATTCCTCTGGGTCACGTAAGCGACCTGTTGTGTTGAGAGGAACCTGAAAAGCTATACCAGAAGTAGCTGGTGGTTGACCGAGGCGGCCGGCTGGTACTTGAATATTCTGCTCTTGCAAGGCTTTGATAACATCGCCAGCAGTCATGTTGCGGGTTGCAAGTTTATCTGGATCAAGCCAGATTCGCATGGAGTAGTCTCGGGCTCCAAGAAAAGCAACATCACCCACACCATCAAGTCGTGCAATTGCATCTTTGACTTGAATCAACCCGTAGTTACTAAGATAGAGTTGGTCATATCTTCCGTCTGAAGAAAAAAGATTGACACAAAGAAGAATGCTGGGTGACTTCTTTTTGGTGATTACTCCCTGACGCTTTACTTCAGCAGGAAGCTTTGCTTCTGCAATTGCCACCCGATTCTGTGTCAGTACTTGAGCAAGATCAATATCAGTCCCAAGCTTAAACGTGACATCAATCACAGATTGCCCATCACCAGTACTCTTCGATGAGATGAATAGCATTTCTTCAACACCGTTGACCTCCTGTTCGATCGGGGTTGTCACAGTGTCGGCAACGACTTGTGCTGAGGCACCGGGATAAACTGTTTGAATCGAAATTGTTGGAGGTACGACGTCTGGGTATTGGCCTACAGGGAGGCCTAGGGCAGCAATGCCACCAACGATGATAATTACAACTGAAAGTACCGTCGCGAAGACCG
>JBDOMQ010000360.1:0-3117 GCA_039831725.1 Pirellulales bacterium | reverse complement strand
GCAACCTGTATAGTTTTGGTACCGGCGTATGTCTCTCTATAACCGGGCCGGGCGTGGTCGGCGGCCGTGTTGTTGATGACATGGTAAGCCTGATTGATCTTGCCCCTACATTTCTTGAGGCAGCACAGATCAAGCCGCCGGAATCAATGACTGGCAGATCACTCTGGCCACTTCTGCACTCGAAAAAATCAGGTTTCATTGATCCGACACGAGACTGTGTGTTTACAGGACGCGAACGACACGTTGAAAGTGCACGGGCTGACTTTACACCATACCCTCAGCGGGCAATCCGTACTCATGATCATGTTTTAATAATGAACTTTCGCCCCGACCGATGGCCGCTTGGCGACCCGTATCGACTTGAAGAAGGACCAGAACCCACACAACAGGAACTTGAAACAAATACACGAGTGACATTGCCTGATGAAGATGCTGGCCCAACCAAAGCCTGGCTTGTTCAGTCTCGTAAGGAGGACTCGTGGAAACGACTCTTTAACAAGGTATATGGAAAGCGAATGCCGATCGAGCTCTTCGATCTGACTCAGGATCCATATGAAATGCATAATCTTGCTGGTGAGCGAGCACATGCTGAACTTGTCAAAAAGCTTACGAGTAGGCTTCTGGGTGAATTATATAAGACGGGAGATCCAAGGCTCAAAAATGACGGTGAGTTCTATGAAACACCTCCTATGGCAGGTCCTCTACAAGAAAAATCTCCTGGCTGGAAAAATCGAAAAAGAAAGCGATAAGATTATGAAGAATATTTTTGCTTGCTGTGTCCTGGCTGTGGCTAGTTCATCTGTGTACGGAGCTGATAAGCCAAACATCCTATTCATAGCCATTGATGATCAAAATGATTGGATTGGACATCTCGGTGGTCATCCACTTGCGAAAACACCACACCTCGATGCTCTTGCCAAGCGGGGGACAACGTTCACGAACGCACACTGCCAGGCGCCACTGTGCAATCCTTCCCGAACGAGTCTTTTGCTTGGTTTGCGACCTACTACAACAGGCATATACGGCCTGAAGCCATGGTTTCGAACAGTCCCCGAATGGTCTGATCGTGTCACGCTTCCCCAACACTTTGCAAATGATGGCTACTACACAGCGGCAACTGGGAAAATCTATCATGGCTTTCGTAAGAATCCCAAGAAGAAAAGCCAAGGAAATAGCGTTCCAGAGAATGTTGAATTCGAAGTAACTGGGTCCTTTGGTGGCGTCGGAACCAAACCACCAAAAAAACTGATTCCCGAGACCCCCATGGGAAATCATCCACTCATGGATTGGGGCGTGTGGCCACTGGATAATGATGACACACAGAAGGGTGATTATCAGGTGGCATCCTGGACCGTGGAACAAATTCAGAATGCACCCAAAGACCGGCCATTTTTTTTAGCTGCAGGATTTTTCTTACCGCACGTACCGTGTTACGCCACGCAGAAATGGTTTGATCTCTATCCGGACGATGATTCAGTCTTGCCACCAATTCTTAAAGATGATCGTGCCGACACGCCACGATTTTCCTGGTATATCCACTGGTCTCTACCGGAACCAAGACTCAAGTGGGTCCGTGAAAACAATGAGTGGAGGAATCTTGTACGGTCATACCTTGCCTGTACAAGTTTTGTTGATGCACAAATTGGTCGTATCGTGTCCGCCGTAGAACAGAGCGACTACGCAGACAACACTATCATCGTTGTCTGGGGAGATCACGGATGGCATCTTGGTGAAAAAGATATCACGGGCAAGAATACGCTGTGGG
Source organism: Pirellulales bacterium (assembly GCA_039831725.1). Lineage (GTDB taxonomy): Bacteria > Planctomycetota > Planctomycetia > Pirellulales > UBA1268 > UBA1268. The sequence continues at coordinate 1,352 of JBDOMQ010000360.1, read as the reverse complement.
ATCGTGGCACAAAAGTGCCTCTTATTTTTGCTGGGCCAGGTGTCACGCCACAGCAAAGATGTGGCCAGCCAGTCGAATTACTGGACATCTACCCAACCCTGATTGATTTAGCAGGTGCTCCGAACCGTTCTGATCTAGAAGGAATAAGCCTTGTGCCACAATTAAAGGATGCCGCAACGCCCCGCACTCGTCCTGCGATCACCAGCCACAATCAGGGGAACCACGGTATTCGGAGTGAACGCTGGAGATACATCCACTATGCCGATGGCAGTGAAGAACTCTATGACATGCAAGCCGATCCACATGAATGGACAAATCTTGCCACACTTCCAAAATATGCATCGGTGATAAAGCAACACCGCCAGTGGCTTCCAACCATTGATAGAGAACTCGCTCCAGACAGTGCCGCACGGGTTCTCACCTATGACAAGGCAACTGATACAGCAGTCTGGGAGGGTACTACGATCATCAAGCGAACAGACCCAATCCCGGATTAGTCACCGATTAGGCCCATCAGACGTCGTGCTCGCCACAGGACAACTATTCTGAATCTGCTTCGAGTGTCTGCAGTAGGCGATTGACCATTGCCATATCAATACCAGATGGTTGTTGAATCAAGAGCCACCGAGCGTCGCGCTTTGCAATCTCACTGTCATTCAACTGACGTGCTGTCAGCATTCGCAAAAAATGACTTCGAGCTGAATCAGGGCGAATTGCCAGCATGGCATCGAGGTATCGAAGCATCGATTGTGCATCTTTTTCCTGTATCGCAATAGACAACAGGTTGTTAAGCATCCGTGACAATATCTCGCGAGACGTAGAAGCCTCTAGATCACTGTCGTTGAGTGGCTCTCCTGTTTGTTCAAGATGTCGCTCAGCAAGATTTTCACGCGTCAGTCTTTTCCCTCGTTCAAAAACATCAATCCACTCTGATTCACCATCGTCTGCATCAAATCGCACCAAAAAGTGGCCCGGAAAACCGATGCCATGGAGTTCAACACCGAGCCGTTTAGCGAGTTCCATATAAACAACTGCTAGGGTGATTGGTATTCCTTCTCTATCGTCGAGAACTTCATTCACATAGCTATTCGACCGATTGTAGTAATCTCCTCGGCTCCCGTGAAAACCAAGTTCTGAAAAAAGAACCTGATCTAACATCGCAAGACGATCCGCATTTTTTGTCTCAACCGGTAACCTTGATTCGATTGACACTGACAGCCTCCGAAGATCTGCAAGAGAGGCTTCGCAATCGATTTCCTGATTGTCGAGGCGAGCAATCTGTAATGCAGCGCGGAACATATCTATCTTTTCATCATCAACGGCTACTTCGTCAGAAAGCTTTTCTACTATTT
>JBDOMQ010000057.1:0-3131 GCA_039831725.1 Pirellulales bacterium | reverse complement strand
AAAGAAGAGTGCAATAAGCCATGGAAGCACCTCAATTTCTCTCGGAGTCGCCTGCTTGAAAGGCAAGGAACAACCAATCACTGTCACAATAAGAATCAGTGGTAGCACCGTAAACCAGACTGTTTGTCTTGATAAACCGTAACATCTATCACGGATCATGTTCGAGATAAATAGTTTTCGTTGTGCTGTCTGACCGATCGCGAACACGGCAACGTTCCCATGAGATATAGCCAATCGGAATGGCGGTGATCGGGGATCACCGCCATTCCCTTGAACAATGACTAAGCTGTTTGCTTTGATGAATGGCTCAAAGCTTCAATGCCCCAATAAGCCGCGAGACCAAAGCCAACCTTATTGATTACATCAGCGATGTTGTAAAAGATCTCACGCACCTCTCCATAGCCACCATATGCCATGAGGAATCCGATTGGGTATATTGCCCATCCGATCAGAATGAATAATCTCATCGTATCGAGTGCCTTAGCAAGAGGTGCCGGTGCTGCATTTATGGCAGAACCAAGACCTGTGTAGAGCGTTGCAACAATTAAAAGTTCGAGGACACATGCGACTAAAAAGAATCCCCACCACTGGGTTGAAGCAACTGGTGAAGTTTCTGCGATAAAGGCACAAACAATCATGCCTATGTCAAGAGTGACAAGCTGTACAAAAAACTTTTTACCCTGGTCGCCAAGTCGTAGTAATAATGGGAACTTGATGAGCATCAGCGGTGTTGTAAACAGCCAGTCGATGTAGCGTAAGGCGGTTGGAAATTGTCCACCAGATTCTTGATACACGTGAGTCATTTTAAAGTAATGGAAGCATGCAATGCCGCACACGAGACCTGCGCAGACCATCGTGCTTCGGTATGCCACATCAACGTTGTTTCGCATGAGCAGAAAGTATGCTGCTCCGGCGCCCATCGCTACTGTTCCGGCAAAGAAAAGATAGAGCGTGATCGACTGTAACGGAGTATTTTGCGTCCAGTCAGAAGAGAGTGCTGCCAGCGTTCCGCCAGCATGAGCCAATAGGGCAATCATCTTAAACTCCTTATAAAGTGCAGTTAAGGAACAGTGCCGCACATGAGCAAAGGTTCCCCGTTGTGAACTGGTATGTGTCAATATTTCAGACACCGTACCTTATTTTGAATAATAGCGCCAGAAATGTTTTTGACACCCTTGATCAGCACGGTGTTTTCGGTCGAATTCAACGCCCGGTTTGACCACTCATCCCGGTATGAGCCTGCTTTACGAGATCAAGGCCAACGTTTTCAGACCAAGCGTTCAGGAGTTCATGAAAGACTGGCCCTGGGATGCCTTTCCCAATGGGTTTTCCATCGATTCGTACCGCCGGAAGGACGCACCAGGGTGTGCTCGTCAGAAAGACTTCATCAGCAGATAGGAGTTCATTTCTTTTGAACGATCGTGGTTCCCAATGAAACCCTGCATCCTGTGCAAGACTTTTGAGGTAATTCATGCTTATACCTGCCAAGGCGTCTTGTTCCGGGGGAGTGACAATAGTCTTTCCGTGCAAAGCAGCAATATTAGCGGTCGATGTTTCACTGATTCGTCCATCTGCATGGGACAAGAGGGGCCGCGAGCCTTTTTCTGCTTTGGTGGCCTCCTGCTCGGCAAGGAAATAATGAAGTCGACTGCGCACTTTGGCAGTGATTGGCCAGCATTCTTTTGGAACTTGTTGGATACCAACACACCGGAGAGAAATTCCATACTCATAGGAATTGGCCCATAGGCTGTAAGCAAGCGGAAATGAGTGGATGGTTACCGAGGATTTTCCCATCAAACCATTATTCTGCGCTGGCAATAACCCAGGAGTAATAAAAATAATAACACCAAGGTCGTTGTCTTTTGGGTTCTTGTTTTGTGTAAGCCGCCTGTGATTATGCGATGCGACTTGGTCGGCAGCGGAGAAAATCGACTGCATGGTTTCGGTTGGAGTAACGCCTACATCGTGAAGTGAATTGGCTAGCCTTTCGGCATGATCACCGGGAAGAAAAATCTCACCGCAGATAGTACGCAACTGTTCGGTTACAGTAGCTCCCAGCACGAAGCCAGCATCACTAGGAGCAATAGAGAGTTGATCACGGGGCAAAAACTTTCCGTTTTGCCACGCTATCTCTGATGAATGTACCTGCCGATTCATGAGTTACTAAACAGCCAGCAGTGCCTTTCGGTCGTAAGGCTTCCGCCGACACGCGGAAGCCTTCTTTGTGGGCAAGTTGAAGTGGAGGATAGGGGACTCGAACCCCTGACCTTCTGGCTGCCAGCCAGACGCTCTCCCAACTGAGCTAATCCCCCTCGCAAGGTACTCGCTCACAAATTTACAGTCTCAAATAGAGCAGCTTTAGCATTCTGTAGGGATCAAACCTATCGTGCCCTTCTATCAGTGTCAACGTGATAGGTCGGGTTCGGGTCGAAAGTGTTCTGAGAAAATTTTGTGCCGCACTGGTGTAAGGCGAGGCTGGCAATCAGACTTAATAAATCAGTTTGAAACAAATAGTCACTACGCTGGAAATGTCTTATGTTTGCAGGGAACCAAAAACCTTCTGGAACACGTGCGTGGGGAGAAATACCCCGAGCATGTGCTACTGTTTTCTTGGCAATCTATTTTACTGGACTCAGCCTTACTGTGGCATGTAACACCAGTAGTGGCTCCTCTTTACTCTTAGGTGTCGTCAAAGGAAAACTGTTTTCTTTTTGGCTCGTGCCTCCTTGGCTTGATCTAGGCTTTGACTACTTTTTTACATATGGCCAGCAAGCAGATGCCGATCATTACCTTGAGATTCGGAAACATGCTGATGAAAGCTGGTTAAGACTATCCGGACCAAATGCAAATCATCGGCATTCGATCCGTTGGCAACGCTTGCTTCGTTCGGTTATTGCCAGTGAAGAAGAGGCAGGCAGAGAAGGTCTCTTGGCTGAAGGATTTTCAAAAGCAGCGTTCAGGATATGTGATAGTAACGATATTGATCTACGTATTCTTGTTCAACTCCGGCCCGAGCGACAACATCCTATGGATGCTCCTGCCCCAAGTGTTCTGTATGAGGCCCGAGTTCGTAAAGTTTCTGGTGGTGATATTCAACTGATCAAGAGTGAGAGTCGTCAGGAGATGGCGCC
>JBDOMQ010000248.1:0-3137 GCA_039831725.1 Pirellulales bacterium | reverse complement strand
CAAACTGATCACTCACCAAGAGACGCCCTTTGTTGTCTGTACAAAGATTGACCCAAGAGCCTTGCTTCTCTGCAGGAACAGAATAGAGAAGCTCTACCTTAAAACCTTCTGCCGCCTTGATGCGTGATACTGGCGTTGCTCGATTCTCTGGACCTAAGTCTCTCTTTCCTGCGGACGGTTCTGAATCATTTTTCACACCGCCTGCCAACGCTTTGATGGCCGCCTTCCCTTCCTTGCGATTCAAACGTTTGAGCTGAATATCTTTAAACTCAGCTTTCATTGGCGGCCCCTTGTGGAGCTGAAGTGCGATGATTCCTTTTCGTTTCGCTTCAGGATGATTGTCCGTAAGGTCCATGGTTGTAATGCCGTTCACCTGATGGATCTGTCGGTCACCTACGGCAGTAATCGTCAACTCATTCCACTCACTATCAACAAGCTTCTGAGCCTTGTCACCTACCTCGCCTACCACTTCGGGCTTGCCGTCTTCACCGACAACAACCTTCTGGAATCGTTTCGCAACGATTCCTCGCCATTTCTCTGCGTAGAGCATGCCGTAGAACTCGGGCTTTGGGTGCAGATCCGCCTGATATCCTTTTACCGCATAGTCTTCGGGCTCACCGAAAACCTCACTACGATATTGCACACCAGTATTGTTGCCCGTGAAACGAACTTTCAGTTTGAGCACAAAGTCACCTGGCTCTCCACCCTGCCAGATGAGAAACGTGTTCGCGTCCACCGGGTGCTCTTTTGTAGTCTGCCCCACAATGGCACCATCCTGCACTGACCAGAGCCCTTCTTTCCCAGCCCACCCAGACAAATCCTTGCCGTTAAAGAGTGGCTCGAACTCCGCTGCTTGAGTAACGATGGCACATAAGAGAAAAACAACTAGCACTACAACTCGCTTTACCAATTGAACACCTTCCAAACTAGTTAAAACTGAATAAGTCGCTCTGATCTTCTTCGTTCTTATTGAATTTCCTGACTTGTACATCTCGGGTCTCTAATACCCCTGAAAAATGAGTCACGCCACATTTTTCAATTGACTCACGAAAACGCTTGCTTGCCACAACAAACGATTTTCTATCGACAACAACTGTTGCCTCAGACCCATCAAATGTCACCATCAACTGATGCCACTCATTACCACTCGCATGATGGTCAAACTTTTCAATGGTTGCCTTTTTTGTTTCCTTACTACTTCCATCATACGTAACAAGAGTCAACGTGTCTCGCTCTAATTTCTTCGTACTTGGCGAACCGTTCACATACACCTTGAGAACATGCGTCGCCTTCCCATTAGCTTTTCCGTCAAAGACAAAGGCTATACGGTCTTCGTTGCTACTTTTCCACGAAAGAGAGAATGTTCCACGCTGAAAGGGTACTGTGTAGTACGTGATTGGACCATGACCTGTCGCATCAACTGATCCGGAAACTGTACGTACGCCGTGGCGTACTTCGGCAGAACCGCGCAACAGGACCGTTTGCTCCTCAGTTGGAACAATAACTTCAGCAACGGCATATCCCGCCACCGCACAAATACCCAAAACAAAATTAAAAACGATCGACCGGACAAACATGAGTGCCTTTTACTCTTTCTTTATTTCTCCAGAAACAATCGGAAAAGGAACTGCTGTCTTCGCGACCTCAGCCTCCCAGCTTTCATAGAGCTCACTCATTTCCTGAAACCGCCCCGGGTTGGCTTCGGAAATATCATGCTCCTCGGCAATATCTTTCCCTAAATCAACCAATGTCGCGGTGTATTTTTTATTATCATTTTTCTTGTAGCTGCGCAGATACTTCCATTCTCCCTGCCGAACAGCAGACTGTCGAATACTATTCAGGTTTTGGCGAAAATTAATATCTCGCCGCCGAAAGAAAAGTGGACGCATTTGAGAAATCTTCGTATCCCCGAGAAGTACAGGCACCATATCGATCCCATCGAATGGCTTGTCGTCGGGCGGACTCACCCCACCGGCAGCCGCAATGGTCGCAGTGAGGTCCATTGCCGAAATTGGTACTGCTGACTCCTCACCTGCCGAAAGCACACTTGGCCAACGAAAAATCAATGGCACACGGACACCACCTTCGAGCAAACTTTGCTTTGCACCACTCAATGGAAGGTTTCGCGAAACACCCTGCGCACCACCATTATCACTCGTCAGAATAACGAGCGTATCCTTAGCCATGTTTTCCTCATCCAGTGCATCAAGCACCCGCCCGATCTCAAGATCAAGCCTTTCAACCATCTTGATGAGTGTCTTACGTTCCTTGCTCCCTGGTGGATCCATGGCCTTTTCAGGATCCTGGTACGGACTGTGCGGCGCCTGAAATGCAAGGTAGATAAAAAACGGTTTCTTCTTTTTGTTCTCGATAAAGTGGATCGCTTCATCAGCAAAAATAGTATCCGACCAGACACCCTCACGATCAAAAGGCTCACCATCTTTGTAGAGATCATGCTCACCGGTTCGCAGTAACTTATGGGTGTAATAGTCATGATTGAGGTGAAGACCAACCCAATGATCAAAGCCAAAGTCATTGGCACGACGACGGTTCAGATTCGACACATTCCACTTCCCAAAGCATGCCGTTTCATAGCCCGCGTCTTTCATCATCTGACCAATTGTCAGATGCTTAACTGGATCAAGTTCCGGAACACCACCACCAAAATAGTCCTCGTACGTTGGGCCGAATCTTGCCGGATACCGGCCCGTAAGAAGTGCCGCCCGCGATGGCGAACAGACCGGAAAGGCTGCGTACCCGTCGGTGCAGCGAACCCCGTCACGCGCAAGCTTATCTATGTGTGGGGTTTTGGTATCAGGACATCCATAGCACCCAACATCTCCATACCCGAGATCGTCTGCCAGGATGAGCAATACATTTGGTTTATCGCTCGCAATCGAAACGGCCGCAGTGACGCACAGTGCAAGAGTAACGAGTGCGATATTGCACTCCCTTACAAGACTGATCGGTTTCTTCATAATGAATCGCATTCCACTGTGTAACGAGATAATAAAAATCAATTCCGCATTTGTTGCCTACCGGTTATGACTTTGCATCAAGTGATAATACTCTCTGCAGTTCATCCACTGCCATGGTTTGAGTTATATGAATATCATCAAGCTCAACTCCTTTTTCTC
>JBDOMQ010000400.1:0-15501 GCA_039831725.1 Pirellulales bacterium | reverse complement strand
CTACCCTCACTACCAGATGTCCATTACCAAGTCGTACACCGCTCTTGCCATTGGCCGAGCGATCCAGTGCGGCTATCTCACAATGGATGATCTCAATCTTCCTGTTTATGAATTTTTCAAAGAACTTGACCCGTCACGATTTGCCAAAGGGGCTACAACAATCACGCTTGCTGATGTAATGACGATGCGCTCTGGTATTCGTATCCCACAAAATGTTCAGCAACAAATCCGATCAGACACTGCGAAGAATCAGGGTCAGCATCAAGTGCAAATGTTCTTTGAATGCACCGCACCAATTCCATCTGCCCCTCGTGAGTTTAAATACCAGGGCATTGACCCCGCGATTACCATGCACGTGCTTGAGGCTGTGGTACCCGGATCAGCTGATACTTTTTTAAAAAAAGAACTCCTCGAAAAACTAAAAATAACGCAGTTTCATTGGCCAGACGATATCAACGGCCTACCGAAGAGTGCCGCCGGGAGCAGCATGCGTTCTCGTGACATGATGAAGTGGGGACTTCTTGTTCGCCAACACGGGCAATTCAATGGAGAACAACTGATTCCTCCTGAATTCATGAAGCAGGCAACAAGTCCTTTGTGCGCGCCATCAGACACGAACTCATACGGCTTCTTTTTCTGGCAGAGTGTCGCTGAGGTTGGTGAAACAAAAATAGAGTGCATTACATGTCGTGGCGCTGGCGGCCAGTTTATCTTTTTCTTTCCGAAGCGAGACGTGATCGCTGTTGTCACGTCTCACAACAAAGGAATGGGGCCGCTTCTCAAGACGCTTCCGAGCAGGGTTTTGCCTGCTTTTCAACAAGATCAATAAATTAGATTTTGCGAAGAACAGAAGGAATATTGCAGGCTTATTTCAAGACCAGCAGCGACGTGCCTCGCATGCATCCACAACGAACATCTCTCGAAACCGCGTAGGTGAAAGACAATTTTTCAGCCAGCCTTCCCATGAAACCGATTTCATGTTTTGTGCCAGTTAAAGAATGAGTTCTCACAGTACCTAACCTTGCAGTATCTCGAGTTTGGCGTTATTTTGTTTTGTACGAGGGCTTGGGATTTTGGTATTTTTCATTCAATCTGGTTGATTGCCTCAAGCCATAATCTTTGACTTTTTCCTTATATTTTAATTGATACGGAGTGTTAATCATGCGTTTACACGATACGTCTCGCTCGCGAGGTTTTACGCTCATTGAGCTACTCGTTGTTATTGCAATTATTGGTGTCCTTGTTGGACTTCTTCTGCCGGCTGTTCAGCAGGCTCGTGAAGCTGCTCGTCGATCGAGTTGCCAAAACAACATGAAGCAACTTGGTCTCGCAATGCAGACGCTTGCAGATCAAACTGCTCGTAAAGCTGACAACTTTTTTCCCCCGGTCCAATATCTCAACGACAGCTCTGGTAACTCTGTGCTCCCTGCGAATAATACGATTGGAAAGAGCTCCTGGACCTGGGCGACAAAAATTCTGCCGACTATCGAACAGCAACCGATGTACGACGCGATCGGGGCAATTGATAACAACAATTTTAAGGCACCAAAACCAGCAAACTGGAAAATATCTGGTTTGAACCCGGTCCGACCAGCGCATCGCATCATCAGTGCGTTCTCGTGCCCTTCTTGGAATCAGGACCTAAAAGACAAAGAAGGCACCGACTACATGGGACGTATCGGTTCAACGAGAGACTCCAGAGGTACAATTAATTATCGTGCCAGCACTGGGTCTGTGTTCTGGAGGCAGGCATACGGCGGACAGGAACCGAAGTATGGCGCTAGCCACGCAAGAGCTGGACAAACTCAAGATTGGTTTAGGACTCAGCAAGGCGCATTACGCATAGGTGCATGGCTTGGCAAGCCAGCCAAAAGTGGTGAGACAGGCCTGTCAGAATTCACCGATGGTCTCTCCAAAACAATTTTGTTGACTGAAAATGCAGCAGCGACCCAGTGGTGCACGGCGGTACCAGGTGTTGTTAGCTGGATCAATGAAAACAATTGGAAGCCGGCTGGTGAGCCTGGCAGTACTGGAAAAGAACAAACTCTGAACAAGGCGTCTGAAGCTGGCAAAACGTGGCAGAAGAATTTTTATGCTGCGAGTTCCGGGCACACCGGTGGTGTCATAGGTCATACATTCTCAGACGGTTCTGTGCACTATATCAATCAGAACGTTGCAATGGATACATATATGGCTTTGTTAAGCAGACGTGAAGGCACACCGGTAACTGGTGATTATTAAAAAGAAAACCGACGAATTTTCGTGATAGATCGGTGTGACGGACGTAAAACTGTCGCACCGATCTTTTTAATTCCTCAGTCAGTGAACCACTTGATCGTCGTCGTTATTCCTCTTGTTTTAAATAAGGATTTTCAATGAAGCAGTACTTTATCGCTCTTTTTGTAGGCGTGGCCCTTCTTTCTGGGTGTGCAGGTGAAGGCACGAGCGGTTCACCCGAAATGGAAAGCATCCAAATGCGTCTTGATGCCCTTTCAGATCTTCAACAGATTTTCGATGGGGGAGAAAACGGTCAACGAGTTGGGGTTGGAGCCGCTTTCCTAAAAGACCTCTCTGAATCAGCCGATCGTCTTACCGATTCTGAATCTGATAAGGAATCCCTACTTGAGTTGTGTGAAAAACTGAAGAAAAGTAACGACGAAGAAACAAATGTTATTGTGTGTGACATAGCAAAACTCATTAACGTCCCTGAAAAATTTAAGGACACCTTCCCCATCAAAAAGTAACTCCTTTTTAGGTGTTCTTACGGTAAAAATCGACACGTGCATGTTAGCTTCATGCACGTGTTGCTATTTATAAGGGCCGCTATGTTGCAGCTTTCCTGAAAAACCCGGGTCTTGCCACGAACACATCCCCCGAAAAAAGCGACTTCGAGGTACTGCTTGAGGCAATGCAGCCTCGGCTCTATGGCTTCATTTTGAAGCGACTTGCTGACAGAGATCAGACGCTTGAGGTTCTCCAGCGGACAAATCTCGTCATCTGTCAGAAGGCTGCCGATTACCAGCCAGGAACGAGCTTCGAAGCCTGGACCTTCACAATTGCACGATTTCAGCTGATGTCGTGGAGAAAGAACCAATCAAGAAATCGGTTAGTTTTCTCTGACACGGTCTATGAACAGATAGACAGGAAAACTGAACGATCTGAAATTGATGACGATGCTCGGGTTGATGTTCTCAAAGACTGCGTCAAGCAACTGAACGTTGACGAGAGAAAACTCCTTGAGCAGCGATACCAAGAGGACTTACCACTTGCCACCATCGCCTCCACTATGGACATGAGCCTTGATGCGGTTGGCATGCGACTGTCACGGATCCGAAAAAAACTTGGGCAATGTATCCAACAAAAAAATTCAAAATAGCACGCTCATTAACGATCAAAAGTAACCATCATGCAAGACAATTCTGATTCCGTTGAACTTGATCGCCTGATCCACCTGTCGATTGATGAGTCTCTTAGCCACAGCGACGCGCAGAAGCTGAATTCACTACTAGAAAACTCAGCAGAAGCACGACAGCGTTACAACGAGATTCACGAAATACACACAGCACTCTGCGAGGTTTTTCCAAGCAAAATGCTGTGTGATTCCGCCAGCACTCAGACCCAGGCTGCCTCTTCCCCATCAAGAATGGTGGCAGATTCATCTTTAAGGCAACCAAGCAAAATCGTTCCGAAACTTCAATATGCAGCCGCCTTAAGTATCTGTTTACTCATCGGTCTGACAGGCTACATGATCGGCAAAAATGGCAGTGAGGTACACGTCGCAACGCCGAACCTTACTCGCACTGACACAACACCAATTCCTGAGAACACACCGTCCAAAAAGAAGACATGGGGAGGAGTGGAATCAACTCTCACAGGACACGCTGTCCTTCGGAAAACGATTGATGTGATCTGGCCAAACAATGAGCAAAGAGTGGTTGACGGCAGCCTCCTCCAGCCTGGTGACTTTGCATTTTCCGGCGGAGTCGCTGTGATTGATTTTTTCTGCGGGGCAACACTTGTTGTAGAAGGCCCAGCTCAACTCGACGTCATTTCTGACTGGGCCGTCTCAGTAAAAAATGGTCGTATCGAAGCGACAGTTCCACCAGCCGCTCAAGGGTTTACTGTCAAGGCTGCCGGCACTGACATTATTGACCTTGGAACACGGTTTGCCCTCGACATGAGTGAAGGAAAGGCTCAGGTTGCCGTGATCGATGGTGAGGTTCTTCTGCGGGGCAACCAGTTCGACGACGACCTTTTGCAGGCCGGGGAGCAGACTTCTCTTGATCGCGAAGCGGTTGACTCTGACCTTCTCAGCCGTATTCCGCAACTTGATGCAATCGAACAACAATCGACGGACGATCGAAAAAAACAGTACTCCACATATCGCCACTTCATGAAGGAACTTGCCGCTGATCCTCGAATCATTGCACTATTCCGCGCCGAAAAGGATTTTACTGGCCGTCGCTATTCAAATATTGCTGAGACCAACTATGCAAGCGCAGGGCAACTTCTTGGTCCGGTCGAGACTGTACCAGGACGGTTTGAGAAGGAATCCGTTGGTGTTCTTATGAGTCGTCCTGGGAGCCGCATTAGGACGAAAATCAATGGAACGTTTTCTGCCTATACATTTTCTTGCTGGGCCAAAATAAATAGCTTGAAGCACGAATACAATGCACTCTTCTTGTCTGACGGGTACGAAAACGGTGAACCTCATTGGCAAATTCGACATGATGGAAGACTCATGTTTTCGGTGATGGTTGATGACTCACAAGAACTCTTTTATTCAACCGGACCGAACTCACCGCCTATCCAAGACAAAGGGCTTCATCATGTCTACTTCTCCGAATCCTTCTGGACACCTTCCATGACAGCCCAGTGGGTTCACCTCGCAGCCGTCTACGACCCCGCATCACGGTCAGTTACACACTATGTAAACGGCACAGTTGTCTGTCGTGAGGAAATCAAAGATGAGTTTGTCATTGATACTCTTCAAATTGGTGCTGCAGAAATTGGCAACTGGGGGCAGCCTTTCCGAAAAACACCCGATTTTGCGGTCCGAAACCTTGACGGCGTTGTTGACGAAATGATTATCTTGAATGCTGCCTTGTCATCAGATGAAATTCACGACATCTACGTAGTTGGACATGTTCACTAAGAATAACTGGAAGATCTTATGCGTCACTCTGTATTAATGCACTCGTGGTTTTTATTTGCCTGCGGCACCATCGTAATAGCGATGGGTACCATCCGTATGGCTGCAGCAAAACCAAATGACACAACAGACCGCCCAAATGTTGTCTTCATTATTTGCGATGACCTGAACGACTACATTGAAGGGTTTAGTGGACACCCCCAAACAGTAACACCGAATATGGTGAGGCTTGCTGATTCAGGCGTTCGATTTACGCAAGCCCATTGCAACATTCCGATCTGTGGGCCTTCTCGGGCATGCCTGTTCTCTGGCATCTACCCACATAACTCAGGCTGCTACGGATTCACGAAATGGGACACCTATGAAGTCTTGAAAAACTCCCGAACACTCATGGATTATTTCCGTCAGAACAAATACTACACCGTGGGAACCGGGAAGCTTCTCCACCACATGGTTCGTGGAGAATGGAAGAATTTCGGTAACCGTGCGGACTATGGACCTTTCGCCTATGACGGAAAAGACAATCAACCACACCCTGACACGCCAGCCCCTTATAACGAGATTGGGCCGGTTGATGGATCGTTCGGACCACTTGTAAGTCTTGAAGGAAGAACGACACCGGACGGCAAGCCGCTTATGTGGCGGACCGGTGGATGGCAATCGGTAGACAAACTGACGATCCATCCTTCAGGTGAAAATGATCCGACACCGGATGAAAAAAATGGGGACTGGGCCGTTGAACAACTGCAGGCACTCGCCGCAACAAACGCAAAAAATCGTAAGCCATTTTTCATGGGTATAGGGTTTATCCGACCTCATACACCACTTATTGTTCCGCAGCGATTTTTTGACATATTCCCGGTAGATGAAATCTCGCTCCCCGAGATTCTTGATGGTGACATCGACGATACATTTGCGCAGACAATCCGAGGGCTTCCCGACGGAAAAGAGCCTGACTCAGTGCGTACCGAAGACATGGGAAGCAAACTCTTCCGCAAGCTTGTGGAATCATACGACTCGCGCGACGAAGCCCTCCGACACTTTATCCAGGCCTACCTTGCCAGTGTTGCGTCTGTAGACGAGCAAGTTGGTCGCATTTTGGATGTGATCGATGGCACAGAACTCAAGGACAACACAATAATTGTCCTAACGAGTGACCATGGCTGGGGAATGGGAGAAAAAGACTATCTCTACAAGAATTCACTCTGGCAGGAAAGCACTCGAATTCCACTCATCGTGCGGGCACCGGGTATTGCACCGGCTAACACAACATGTAGCCAACCTGTGTCACTCGTCGACATCTACCCCACTCTCAGTGATCTTTGTGAGCTTGAGGGCGAGACGATGAAAAATGACAAAGGGCATCCGCTTGATGGTCATAGTTTTCGACCACTTCTAGAAGATCCTGCTCATGGTACGTGGACCGGCCCAGACGAAGCGCTCACTGCCCTGTACAAGTGGCGATTGAAATACAATCCGCACGAAGAAAGCTATTCTCTTCGCAGTCATGATTGGCGATATATTCGATACGAAAATGGAAGAGAAGAACTGTACGACACTGCCTCCGACCCAAATGAATGGAAAAATCTCGCAACGGAAACAACACATAAAGACCGCATGCAACGCTTCCGGCAGACGCTTGCGTCGCGCCTCCCAGAAAAAGGCATTGTCCCCCCACAGCCACAGTGGAAGGCTCCCGGGAAACCTGAACCAAAAAGTAATGACTATTGGAAAAATCTTTATTTTAAAAAGAACCCAGAGGCGGATACAAACGCTGATGGTCTACTAACTTGGCCAGAGTTTCATGCACACAAGAAAGCCATTGCTGAAAAAATCTCACAATAAGGCACTCTGGCCGTATGGGCCTAGAATGAATGGATCCTCCGTACGATACCATGTGAGGCAGATCGCTATGAATCAATACGCCGTTCCAACACACTGTCGCAGCTTCTATTTGACCAGACTCATTCTCCTGTGCTTTCTGGCAACGCCTTATCTGCAAGCAACCCGAATTGCAGAAGCAGCCGTCGATTTTGAAAAAGACATTCAGCCAATACTCGAAGAGAATTGCTGGCACTGCCATGGAGAAGAAGAGCAGGAATCCGGCCTTCGTCTCGACAAACGTGCGATGATGCTCAGAGGCGGCGACTACGGACTCCCTACGCTTGTCCCAGGACATCCTGAGAAGAGCTACCTCATTGAAGTCGTGGAACATCGTGACCCCGACATGGCGATGCCAACAGATGGGGACAAACTACCTGAACAGCAGATAGAACTGTTGCGTCAGTGGATTGCTGAAGGCGCTCAGTGGCCAGGGCAGATGAATGACGAGATCACTTTTTCGGAAGATGAAGTGCCGTGGTCATTTCATCCTATTATTCGTCCTTCCCTGCCAAATGAACTCGAGCAAAACCCAGTAGATGCTTTCCTCATCCGGAAACTTCGAGAAAACGGGCTTGGCTTTTCTGGCCCTGCTACACCGGCCGCCTTGATTCGTCGCGCTTCAGTTGTACTGACCGGGCTCCCACCGAAACCTGAGGATGTCTACCAGTTTGAAGATGCCTGCAAGACCGATGCAGAAGAGGCCTACCTCGTGCTCGTGGAAAAACTTCTTGCATCACCGCATTTTGGTGAACGCTGGGCACAGCACTGGCTCGACGTGATCCGCTGGGCTGAAACGAATGGCTCCGAAAGCAACATGTATCGGAAAAATGCTTGGATCTATCGTGATTATGTCATCAGCGCTTTCAATAAAGGCACGCCGTACAACGAGTTCCTTACTGAGCAAATTGCTGGTGACGTCATCGGTCAAGGCGATGCCACCGGGTATCTTGTTTCTGGGCCACATGTCCCTGTCGCAACCGTTGGCCAAGAGCCATCTGCTCGCAGACAAGCACGGGCAGACCGGATGGATGAAATACTACAAACTGTAGGGGCATCTGCTCTTGGAGTCACCATTGGCTGCGCTCGCTGTCACAATCACAAGTTTGATCCCATTACAATTCGTGACTACTACTCACTTTCTGCGGTGTTTCAGGATGTTGAATTCGGAAGCCGCTATCCGGAACTTGATGAAAACCATCCTCGCCGTAAGGTCGCTCAACGACTCTACAAGGATATTGCAAAGCAACGATACCGGCTTCGCGAAGCTGGTGCATGGCAGGAAGACTGGACTGGCTATGGCGAAATTCACTTCCCTAGCACAACGACAAAAGCCGTCAGAATTACTTTTATGAGCCGTTACGTCGGGCTTGACGAACTCGAGATCTTCGGACTCCATGACCTTGAGAAAAATGTCGCGAGTACCGAGAGTGGTGCCACCGTCACAACAGCACCTGGAATGCAAGTTCTCCGAAACGAACTCTGGAAAGTAAATGACGGAGAATATGGCACTGAGCGATGGGCTGCTCGTGTCCCTCAAGGTAAAAAAGAAAACCCTTGGCTCGAGTTTCAGTTCCCTGCAGCGACTGAAGTTGATCGCATCCGTCTTAGTAACAACAGAGAAAACTTTTTCGACACGGACTATCTCACAGATTTAAAACCTTTCAACTTTCCCTCATACCGCATTGAAACACAGGCCGACGACGGCACATGGTTGGTTGTTGCTGAGTCCAAAAACTCACCTCAACTCAACAAGACGCATCCATTCAGAAAAGACGCACTGAACAAACTTCAAGAACTGATTGTACGGTTTAATGCCGAGGGCCCTCGGCCGAGCTTTATAGGACGCTTCAAGCAGCCAGGACCAACGCATGTCTTTCATCGAGGGAGTCCTGAGAACCCAAGAGATGAAGTTGCACCATCTGCTCCTCTTGTGCTCGCTGGAGATTTACAACTCCAAAGTGATGCGTCTGGTCGTGATCGCAGAAAAGCTTTTGCCGACTGGTTAACAAAGCCAGAAAACCCACTCCCAGCCAGAGTCATGGTCAACCGAATATGGCATCACGTGTTCGGCCAGGGTATTGTTGCGACGACAGGTGACTTCGGCTTTGCTGGTGCCCAACCAACTCACCCGAGGTTACTCGACTGGCTCGCTTCAGAATTTGTCACACCCACAGTGCAAATTGGTGATCTGCCATACGAAGCATGGTCGACAAAACACATTCTCCGACTGTTGGTTACCTCTCGCGCGTTTACTCAAGAAAGCAAACCAGACAAGGAGGCACTTTCCATTGATGGGACAAGCAGGCTACTCTGGAGATTCCCCCCACGACGACTTGAAGCTGAAGTTATTCGGGATGCAATCCTAACAGCGTCAGATTCACTCGACCCAGAACTCGGGGGTCCAAGTTATAGAATTCACAATATCAAAAAACGGTATGCACAGTGGCAAGTACTCGACAACCACAGTGAGGAAACATGGCGACGCATGATCTACCAGGAACGAATGCGCCGAGTCGACGACTGCATGTTCACTGCTTTTGATTTTCCTGATTGCGGCCAGGTTCGCGCCAAGCGACCGGTTTCCACAACACCCCTCCAGGCACTTAACCTAATGAACAGCCCATTTGTAGTGTCGCAATCCAAATTGATTGCCAAACGTGCACTTAAAGAATCAGGAAACGATCTGTCAAAGGCACTCGATCGGTGCTTCGAACTTCTTCTTGCCCGCCACTCAACCGGCAAGGAAAGAATCGCAGTGCGAAACATAACATCAAAAGAGGATCTCTTTCTTGTCTGTCGAGCAATCCTCAACTCCAATGCATTTACTTTTCTGGAGTAATCCACCATGAATGACGCAGAACACATTTTGCCGCAGGGACGTCACCTTCTTGATCGTCGCAGTTTCCTGAAAACAGCCGGGCTTTCAACCTCAAGCCTGGCCTTCCTCCAAATGCTACAACGTGACGGACTACTAGCCGAAACGGTCCGTACCGCAGGTGGAAAGGACCCCATTCGCCCACAGATCGACCCCAACGATCCTTATGCGGCCCGACATCCCCACTTTCAAATGCCCGCGAAGCAGGTCCTTGTCATCTACTGCCCGGGTGCTGTCAGCCATGTGGATACGTTCGACTACAAGCCAGAGCTCGAAAAATTTCATGGAATGAAGCCGCCTGGAATTCCAGATGTCACGTTCGAAGGACCAACTGGAAACATTGCAAAACCTTTCTGGAAATTCCAACCGCGTGGAGAGACTGGCAAGATGGTCTCCGACCTCCTGCCTCACCTCGCAGAACAGACTGATGAATTCTGTTTTGTCCACTCTCTGCACACTGAAACCAGTGCCCACCCGCAGGGTGAGAACTTCATGAACACTGGGTTCACAATGGAGGGCTTCCCATCTTTTGGGGCATGGACGACCTACGCGCTCGGCACTGAAAATGAAAACCTGCCGGCATTCGTTGCTATAAATGATCCCCGTGGACTTGCTCGCAGTGGAAAAAATAATTTTGGAAACGGATTCCTACCAGCAGCTTTTCAGGGTACTGACTTTAATGCCACAAACCCTCCGAAAAACCTTGCCCGGCCAGCAGAAATTACCGGAACAGATGATGCAAAAACTCGTGACATAATCCAACGACTCAATGCACATCATCTCGAACGATATCCTGGAGACGCTGATCTTGCAGGGAGGATAGCGAGTTATGAACTTGCCGGACGCATGCAAATGTCAATTCCTGATGTCATGAACCTTGCGGGGGAATCAGCAGCAACACTTGCGTCCTACGGTGTTGAAGGTGGAAGTGAATTGCGCGGCTCGTACGCTCGAAATTGCATTCTTGCCAGACGACTCCTCGAAAGGGGTGTACGAGTTGTCCAACTCTTCAATGGCAGTGATCCCTCTGGTGGGAACGGAATTACAAACTGGGACTCCCACCAGAACATTCTCAAAACACACGCCATGCAAGCTGAGATCATGGACCAACCGACCGCTGCCCTGTTAGCCGACATGCGAGAACGCGGCATGCTTGACCACACGCTCGTTGTCTGGGCAACAGAGTTTGGACGAATGCCGTTCCTGCAGGCGAATGGAACAGGACGCGACCATAACCCAGATGCATTTACATGCTTTCTCACTGGAGCTGGCGTCAAACGTGCCACGACCTACGGAAGTAGCGATGAATTCGGATTCAAGGCGGCAGACAACCCAGCATCGGTTTACGACTTCAACGCGACACTTCTTCATCTCATGGGGCTCGATCACGAGCGACTTACGTTTTACCACAACGGCCTTGAACGAAGGCTCACGAATGTGCATGGGCATGTGATCCGCGACTTGATTGCCTAGGCTTTTTTAAAAAGGCATGCAGGCCACATTGTACGATTGTTAAAAAAAGAGGGGGGTTCGATGCGTCTCGTTGTACTTTTTTTTATTTTTTCTGCCACAGCAACATTCGCAGCTATCACCCCAGAAAACCCAAACGTCATCATTTTCTTCATGGACGACATGGGTTTCGGAGACTGTCGGGCGTACAACCCGGAGAGTAAGGTTTTGCTGCCGAATATCGAGAGCCTCGCAGCACAAGGCATGCGATTCACAGACGCGCACAGCCCCTCGGCTGTTTGTGCGCCCTCTCGTTACAGCGTGATGACGGGCAACTATCCGTGGCGTGGGCGACTTGAAAACGGCACATGGATGTTTCATCAGCGTTCTCAAATTCTTGACGGCCAGACCACACTTGGCCAACTCATGCAGAGCGCTGGGTACGAAACTGCATTTCTCGGAAAGGTACATCTTGGAGGAACAGTCTTCAGCACAACAACGAAGAAACCCGTCTCATGGAACTATGATTACCGTGACATCGACTTCAGCCGAAAATGGAAGGATGGACCTTCTGATCTTGGATTTGATTTTACGTACAGTCTCCCCCAAGGAATTCAGGGGCCTCCCTATATTGCGTTTCGGAACGGGCTACTCGACGGTAATCCTGAAGACCTTATCGAGTGGGAGCCTGGATCGTATGGAAACTCTGTAATCCCAACAAAAGGTTTTGGTTTCAAACAGTGGGACTCATCCACCGCCGGTCCAAATCTTGTTCATGAGGCAACAGGGTTTATTGACCGCCACGTGGAGGCAGACACCGGCAAGCCTTTCTTCATGCACTACTGCACTGAATCCTGTCATGTCCCTCATACACCGCCCAAGACGTTAGCAGGCAAAGCTGTACAAGGGACAGCAGGAGATGCTCACCTCGATATGCTTCTCGAGGCAGACATTCAGCTTGGCGTGCTTATCGACCATCTTCGAGCACACGGAATTCTCGAAAACACACTTATACTATTTACGAGTGATAACGGTGGCCTTTCACGAGGCAAGCCAGGCCATAAACTGCTTGGACACAACTCAAATGCACCACTTCGGGGAAGCAAAGCCACCATATGGGAAGGTGGCCATCGCGTACCACTGATCGCTCATTGGGGAGATGGAACCCGAGCCGGCTCAACTATTCCCCCGGCGGCAACATCACCCGCACTCGTGGGACTCCAGGACATTTTCGCAACACTTGCTGAATTAACAGGACAAACACTTCGAGCCGAGCAAGGACTCGACAGTCAATCCTTCTTACCAGCTCTTCTTCAGCAGAACCCTACGCACCTGCGGCACGAACTTCTTGTGCAGGCGAATGATGGGGACGGCTGGGGGCAAAAACTTGCAAAAGGGTTTCGGGAAGATCAGTGGAAACTGATTGCGACCAAAGACCGAAAGCCACTCCATCTCTTCAACCTACAAGAAGACCTGGCGGAACAACACGACCTCATAGATAGCGAGGTGCAGAAATCTCGTATTGCAACAATGCTAAGTCGTCTTAACAGCATTCTTGATAGTGACCGAAGCACACAAACCATACAAGTTACTCGTAAGCCCCCAGTGAGCTATGAGTCAGTTCGATCTCATGTAATTTCTTCAGAAGAACTCTTCGAACCCGTGCGCACTTTCACCATGAAGCCGGATACCGTGCCTGACGGCGTTGAGGTCATCGCTGATGGTACAAAAAAATGGCGTGTACGAGGCAAGACTCCTTTCACTATTCATTTCAAACCAAAAAACGGTGCGTCGTGGGACGCATCTCCCTATCGCCTGCTGGGGGTACCTGTCTGCAGCAAAGGAGGAGGGGTCGTGACTATCTCGGCCCGCCTGAACAACAGCAAGCCTCTCGGATGGAGTCGACACTGCGTTGGTTCTGCAGTCGCTCTTCGAGATGAACATACAACGCTTGGATTTGTCTTTCCGACCACCGAACCCCAGTACAATGGACCCGCTATTTTTCAAGATCAACTCGGCAAGCCAAATGGCCATCGTCACCACTGGCGGCAGTTTTTTCCTGCGGACGTTGTTGGCATGGTTCTGGAGATTGACTCAGCCAATGGCAAGGCTGACATTGAGATCTCAGACCTTTTTGCTGCCTGGGAGGCCACACCCGAGCGGGAACAAGCCCTCCATACCCTGCCCTATCTCGATCGTTTTGGACAAGTCCGGGCTGTGGAGTGGCCAGGAAAAATTCATTCATTGGATCAGCTCAAAAAGGAACTCCCTCAGGAACTTGCCGACGCAGCCAAGATCGCCAGAGATGACATCAGCCAGTATGGTGGCTGGAGCAATGGCCCTCGGCGGGAAGCGACTGGACGCTTCCGTACTGAAAAATTCGATGGACGCTGGTGGCTTGTCGATCCAGAAGGGTATCTCTTTTTCTCTGCAGGTGCCTGTATTGCTGGCACTGAGGCGCTCACGCCTGTAACTCAAGCCCGCCTCAAGGAGAACTACTTTGAACGTTTGCCAACCAAAGACTCTCCGTACTACTGGCTTACAATGCCGACGCGAGGTAAAAAAAACTATGTGAATTTCCCCGCTTTGAACGCTGTAGAGTCCTTCGGAAATCGCTGGCAGGAAATCAGTCGAAATGGCATTCATGATCGAATGCAAATGTGGGGCCTTAACACGCTCGCTGCGTGGAGTAGTACAGAAATTCGCCAAGACAGAAAAACACCTTACACACTTCTTGCTTCTATCTGGTGGCTCACAGGGAAGAAAACACCTTCACCATTCAGGGACGATTACGTGCAGGATCTTTGCAAAGCACTGGAGAATTCTAAATGGGCAAAAAATGATCCCTACTGCCTCGGCATTTTCATCGGAAATGAATTTGAGTGGCCAGACCGCTTTTCTCAACTTGTCTTTGAACTCCCCGATGATGACACGACAAAACAATGGGTTCAAAGTCAGCTTCGCAAGAAATACTCGACGTTAGATCGCCTCAATCAAGCTTGGAACACTTCTTTTTCAAGTTGGAATCAAGCCCTACAACACGGTGACTCGAAACATCACGCATCTGCGGCAAAAGACATCGACCCCCTCTATTTTGAATTTGCTCAAGAGTTCTTTAGGAAATCCAAACAGGCGATTGAAAAGTCTCTTCCCGGTACACTCTTTCTTGGCTGCCGATGTCACCGAGGACCAAATGTTCTTGGTCGCGCAGCAGTGGGGCACGCGGACGTGTTCTCAGTCAACGTCTACGACCATGAAGTTCGCTCGTGGCAAGTCCCTGACAACGCTGACATACCAATAATCGCCAGTGAATTTCATATTGGCGCATCAGACCGAGGTGTCCCGAGCCCTGGTCTTTCCTCCGTATGGGATCAAAGGCAAAGAGGGCTGGCATACGCCCGCTATCTATCATCAGCGCTGGCACACCCGAAGTTTGTCGGCGCCCACTGGTTTCAATGGATTGATCAATCTGCTGGTGGAAGGCGAGACCGTGAGAACCATCAGGTTGGGCTCGTTGACGTGACCGGACGCTCACATGTTCCATTTGTTGATATCGTCAGCCATGTGGCAAACAAAAAAGCGGCCGTCCGCCATGCGAAACCTTTATCATCCATTCATGCGCTGGAAAAACTTCTGGAAGACCTTCCTTCAGAAGGCGAAGAAAAAACAACTGTTTCGACAGGTACATATCGTGCAACCATGACCTCAAAGAAAGAAACGGTAAGGCGAAAACCTAATCTTGTTGTCATCATGGCCGATGACCTCGGCTACGCTGATGTTGGCTTTAATGGCTGTTCAGATATACCAACACCACACATTGACTCCATTGCCAAAGAAGGGGTGCGATTTACGAGCGGCTATGTTGCATATCCTGTATGCGGTCCAAGCAGAGCTTCGTTTATTACCGGTCGATACGGGCAACGATTTGGCTTTGAGCGCAACCCACTCTATTCAACCCAAGACCCAAACATGGGTCTGGCACGTAGTGAAAACACTATTGCAACAACTCTTTCCGCTGTTGGGTACCGGTGCGGTATTGTCGGCAAATGGCATCTTGGGGCACACGAAACTCTTCATCCACTTGCCCGGGGCTTCCACTCATTTTTTGGACATCTTGGCGGGGGACACCGCTATTTCCCCA
>JBDOMQ010000384.1:0-3168 GCA_039831725.1 Pirellulales bacterium | reverse complement strand
AAATCCTGAGGCGGCATGCTTCAGTGACTGAGAGATGTGAGTGCCCAGTGGCGGGATTCATGTTTTCCTGACCACTCCGGCAAGTACTCCGAGTACCTTGGCTGAATCTACATAAATCGGTTTCATAGAGTCGTTTGCCGGTTGTAGACGGATTCGATTACGTTCGGGGTACCACTGCTTGAGTGTAGCCTCACCGTCTTCTGTCTGAGCAACAACAATATCTCCATGTCGTGCCGTTTGGCTTCTTTCAATAATTACCCAGTCACCATCGGCAATCTGAGCGTCAATCATTGAATCTCCCATGACCTTGAGTACGAAGTGATCTTCTCGGTCAAAAAGTTCAGCAAAATCAAACCGTTCCTTTTGCTCTTCAGCAGTTCTGAGAGTACCAGCTGCAACCCATCCAGCCATTGGCATACCTCGACTATGAGGTGATTCAGTGACTAATTCGATCGCCCGAGACATGTTGCGGCCTCTCGTTATAAGCCCTTTTTTTTCAAGAGCCTTGAGGTGACAGACAACACCATTCGGTGAGCGTATAGAAAACGCCTCTCCGATTTCACGTACCGTTGGACCAAAACCTCGGGAGTAGATTTTGTCACGAATAAACTCGTAGATTTCCATCTGCCGTGCAGTAGGCATGTCTGCGGAATCCTGACTCTCTTCTCCAGACTGAAATAATTGGGAGAGTTCTGAGGCCGGACGTTTCGCTGCGGTATGTGCACGTGCCCGAGTTGATCCGGATGTTCTAGAAGACTTTCCTGACATTTTATTTTGGCGTGGTTCTTTTGTGGATCGTGACATGACCTGTACTCTTTCAGCACACAGCAAACAAAACACCTAAACATCTATATCCTACTATACGGAAGTACATTGTCAAGGTCGTTTTGAATGTTGACTCAAACGCTTCAATCCCCTCATTGCAGAGGAAGTCACTACACTATTTGCTGAAGGCGGTGTGTGTCGTGAGTGAAATACAGCGGCCTGCTTTTTCCAACAATCAGGAGGGACGATGAACACTCTTTGCGTGGTTCAGAAACTCGGGCCTTTTCGTCACTGGCAATCAAAACTTTGTATTTTTGCAACGGCTTTCTGTCTTATTGTTCAACTGTCTGGAGTGGGTGGGAGAAGTTTATTCGCTGCCGAAGACGGAATCATTGCCGGAATCAGGCTCACCGGGTCTCTGCCAGATGGTGTTGGCCAGGAAGGATTGCTTGGTGATGTTTCGCCGCAATTAAGTCGCTTCTTGCAGCGATTGGAAAAGGCAGCGAAGGATGAAAGCGTGCGCGGAGTACTTCTCTCGATTCAATCTCCAGAGCTCGGCCGTGCCCGGGTATCGGAGCTGCGGGAGGCCATCCAGAATATTCGCGAGACAGGTAAGCCGATTGTCGCGCATCTCATTAGCGGAGAACCACTTGACTATAGCGTTGCTGCAGCGTGCGACAGAATCGTGATGCCACCTGCCGCGACACTGGCAATTACCGGCGTTCGAACGGAAGTAACATTTTACAAAGGTCTGCTTGATCGACTGGGTATTCAAGCAGAGATTTTGCAGGTTGGTGAATTTAAGGGTGCCGGTGAGCCTCTTACTCGAGATTCAATGAGTCCTCAGTTGCGGCAACAATACGAGGTATTCGTTGGTGATCTCTTTGAACAGATGGTTGAACAGATTGCTGAAGATCGTGATCTCAAGAAGAAAAAAGTTCGAGAGTTGATTGATGTTGGCGTTTTTACACCAGATCAAGCGGTGCAGTCACTGCTCGTCGATGGCATTGCTTATGAAGATGAAGTGTTAAGTAGTCTTTCTGGTCGTTTCTCCGATGCAGGAATTGAGTTCAAACGTGATTATGGAAAGCAGGACGTAGATACTGACTTTTCAGGATTTACTGGGTTCATGAAGCTTGTGGACGTTCTCTCGGGTTCTGAAAAACAAACACAAAAGAAAGTGTCAAAACGGATAGCCATCATTCATGTGCAAGGAGAGATTGTTGATGGCAAAGGGAGTGTTGGTATGTTCGGTGGAAGTGCTGCTGGCTCTGAAACCATTTCGAAGGCAATACGACAAGCAACAGAAGATGCATCAGTAGCTGCCCTTGTAATGAGAATTAACTCACCTGGAGGATCAGCCCTTGCAAGTGATCTTATTTGGAGAGAACTTGATCGTTGTAATAAGCCTATCGTTGCGAGCCTTTCTGACACCGCCGCGAGTGGCGGGTACTATATCGCCGTAGCCGCAGATGAAATTGTGGCAGCTCCTGGAACGCTGACAGGCTCAATCGGAGTTGTTGGCGGGAAGATTGCAATAGGAGATGCACTTGATCGATATGGCATTCATACCGATGTTGTCAGCCGTGGTCGTAACGCAGGATGGCTTTCTTCTCAGCAACCGTTTACGGCAAGTGAGAGAGACGCGTTTCGAGCTACCATGGAGGACATTTATCGTCTCTTCACGTCAAAAGTCGCACAGGGGCGAGAACTTGATCGGGAGCATCTCGATACACTTGCTGAGGGACGGGTGTTTACAGGCCGAATGGCTCGGGCTGCCGGACTTGTCGATACGCTTGGCACCCTCGAAGACGCTATTCTCAGAGCCGGGCAGCTCGCGAAGATTCCTGATCCGGTTGCAGCAGAACGCCTGTTGTTACCGAAGCCTCGTGGTTTGTTTGATGAATTTCTCGGTGTCAGTGAAATGCGTCAACCGTACCCTCACGACGCTCAGACTTCGGAAGCCATTGCCGCGAGAATAGTTCAACTTTTTGGTCAGTCCAGTGTGAGTGATGCACTGGTTACCAGACTATCCAGTAAGTTCCGTCTGCTCAGTCTGGTCGCTTCCGGGCAGCCGCTCATGCTGCTTCCGGCAGTGATCGAAATCCGATAGGCAGTGCTTCTGGTAAGCAGGCTCGTCCTGCGATCAACCGAGGGTCGATTACCAAGCGAAGTGAGCAAAGGCCTTATTGGCATCTGCCATGCGGTGGACGTTTTCTCGTCGAGTGATTGCAGCACCTTCGCGTTTATAAGCCGCTATGACTTCTTCAGCTAATTTTTGATAGGTCGGTCGACCTTTCTTTTCACGAACTGCCATCAGAATCCAACGTATAGCCAATGATTGCTGGCGGCTTCTGTTTACCTGCATAGGCACTTGGTACGCGGCACCACCAACTCGTTTTG
>JBDOMQ010000172.1:0-3177 GCA_039831725.1 Pirellulales bacterium | reverse complement strand
GCACTCCTCCGTGAACGGAAAGGAGCACTCTCGGGTGGTGGTTTGCCAGGGAAGCTTCGTGACTGCACCAGCAAAGACGTTGACAAATGTGAACTTTATCTCGTCGAGGGTGATTCAGCAGGTGGCTCGGCCGAAGGTGGTCGTTTACGTGAGTATCAAGCGATTCTTCCTCTTCGCGGAAAAATTATCAATGCGTATAAAAGTCGTGAGGACAAGGTTCTTGCGAACGAAGAAGTGCGAAGTGTTATTTCAGCAATTGGAGCAGGCATAGGGCCTGAAGCAGATCTAACAAAGCGACGATACGATAAAATTGTCATTATGACGGATGCTGATGTCGATGGTTCCCACATCCGTACACTCTTACTGACCTTTTTCTACAGACAGATGTACCAACTGGTTGTATCTGGCCATGTCTATGTTGCGCAACCACCGCTGTTTCGTGTACGGAACAAGAAGCATGTGTACTATGTGCAAACAGAAGAAGAGATGAAACAACAACTGCTTGACCAAGGCCTCGGAGAAGGCATCTTTTTGCCTGGTGATGGGCGTGAACTCTCTGGCGAAGAGATGCAGAAACTCTGTCTGACGTTGGCCGGATTAGAGGACGCCCTTGTAGCCCTTGAGCGTCGCGGTATTAGTTTGCGTGACCACGCAGATCGCCGCGATTCGGAGACGAAAAAGCTTCCGATGTATCACGTCTTTTTTGGTGCTGAAGAGCATTGGTTTACGAGCCGGGACCAGCTTGAAGCATTTGTTGAATCAAAAGAGAAGATTACAGGGGGTGAATTAGAGGCTGGAAAAGCTGATGAAAATAAGCCGGGAGGGGGTGGCGCGGCCAATCCGGAATCCGCAGAACATCAACTCATTGTTATAGATCTTCATGAGGTCCGTAGCATCAACGCAGGACTCACAGAGCTTGCTTCGATGGGATTTGGAATTGAGTCTCTCATGCCGGAGGACCGAACAGGTACAGAAGAGCCCCGCTACACGCTGCGTCGTGGTGAGAACAAAATAGGACTCGATGATCTTCGAGGTCTCCTCACAGCAGTGAGGCGTGCTGGTGAAAAAGGTTTGGCGATTACCCGTTTTAAGGGTCTGGGTGAAATGAATGCCGAAGAACTCCGAGAAACAACGCTCGATCCATCCAATCGAACACTTCTTCGTGTCACGATGGAAGATGCTGCAGCCGCTCACGAACTCTTCCGTACATTGATGGGAGAGAAAGTCGAGCCTCGTCGTGAGTTTATTGAGCGGAATGCTCTCGATGTCAGAAATCTTGACGTGTAAGAAAAATCTACACGTCTTCGTCAAGAATTTTGATTCGAATATTTTTGAGCCAGACTGCATAGCCATGATCTTGGAAAGCGAAGCCTCCGCGCGCGGATCGCTTTCCAGCATTGCCCTCATTTAGGTTAGCCTGATTTACGACTTCACCATTGATTGAAACAGTAATCTGATTGTCAACGCATCGAATGTGCATATGGTTCCATTCTTGTGCAGAATTTGAAACATTCTTTTTTGGTGCATGACCGGGAATGATTCCGCCAGCAGCATGGTCTCCAAGTTCCGGTTTGGACCAGAGACTATTCTCGTAGAGCTGGACTTCCTTATGACTCCGATCCTCGAGTCGTGAAAGATCTGGAATATGAAAATAGAGACCACTGTTCTGACTGGTGCGCCAATCAAAATCAATTTCAAAGTCAGAAACGTTGACATCTTTTAAGACAAGATAGTTCTGATAGTTTTTCCAGTGTTTGTATTCACGTTCAGGAAGGTGGATCACACCATTGTCTTGCAGTGTCCACGCCCCCTTTGTTGTCCAATTATCAGAGAGATGCCCACTGATAAGAGGAATCCAGTCAGAGGCCATGACCGGACACTCTAAGAGAAAAAAACTGCTCGCAAAAAAAAGTACGCAAAAAACAGTATGAACTTTGCTTCGCAACATGGGGTGGTCCCTGTGTGAAAATACGATATGTAAATATCTCTGGTTACTTCATGTTTGTGGGGTTCCAGACGCTATCGGAGGTAGATAGTGCCATGTATCAAAGGTTGCAGCCTGACCGTAATAGTGTCCGTTATTGTCAGAAATATTCCAGATGATAGCCCGATCAATCTTGAACCGTTTGCCAGTTTTAGAAACTCGAATACCGGAATAATCATCGATATACCCATTTTTTCGAGTCCTGTCCAAGAGACGGGCACGCTCATGCCGATGAACTGGCTCAGCTGTTCTTCGAGACGGTGTCTGAACGAATTCTTCCCAAGCCATCTCCCAGAGGCATAGCGCTTTTTTGTTCCCATAATTTAATATAGGGTCGTTCTCGAGTCCGTGTGAAACAACAACAAATGGTGCTTCAAATAAACAACGCGCTCGTTCTTCACGGCTGCCATCATGCACAAGCAAGTCCCTTCCTACAAGGGAAAAGAACGAATTGAAAAGGAGTTCACTATGTTGGACGATATCTTGCATAATGGCCCTCACAGGCAGGACATTGTTTTAGATGGGAAACCTACTCACGCATTTGAGACACGTGTACTTCGTTGAATTTACTAGAGGATTCTTATCATGACCAATCATAGTGCAACGAGCCGATGGCATATATTTTTCATGCTGTGCATGGTGACTCTTGCCTGGAATGTTTCTGATGCATTCGCCCAGTCAATGCAAGACATGGTATTCCAGGACGATTTTGGTAACGGCAGTACCCGATGGGAAACAACAGATCCTGACTCATGGACACTGACAAACCAGAATGGTCGTGCGGCCTGGGGGCTCAATAAGCGGAAGAGTGATTATCAGCCGAAGGTTCGAAGCCCACATAACATAGCCTTAGTCCGCAATCTGGATCTTACCGATACCATTATTGAGTTTGACGTCAAAAGTACTCGTGACACTGGAAACCATCGAGACTGCTGTGTGTTCTTTCAATACAAAGACCCAGAACATTTTTATTATGTTCATCTTGGTGCAAAACCTGATCCGCATAGTGGGCAAATTATGATAGTTGACGGTGCAGCTCGTCGAGCGTTAACAAAAAATAAGCGATTGGTTCCATGGGATGATCAATGGC
Organism: Pirellulales bacterium; assembly: GCA_039831725.1. Lineage (GTDB taxonomy): Bacteria > Planctomycetota > Planctomycetia > Pirellulales > UBA1268 > UBA1268. Next base: position 103 of record JBDOMQ010000172.1, on the reverse strand, counting down.
ACCACGTGAGACTTGAACGAAATACAACGAGCGGAAAGATAGCCGTTTTCTTCGACGACATGAAAAAACCGCTCATGGAGGTACACGATAAAACATTTACATC
>JBDOMQ010000411.1:0-15740 GCA_039831725.1 Pirellulales bacterium | reverse complement strand
TCTCGGGCGGCTTTTCGCAATGTTTCAGGTAATGATTCAAGAAGTTCGTGAGAACGAGCAATCTGCTGCGGTGTCGGTTTGCCAATTGACTCGACGGCCTGTTCTGGCGATGGTGCTGGTTGTATTCCCGCATGAGGTGGTGGGCTGCCGGGTAGAGGGGGCGACGCAGGTGCTGCTCCTGCAAACCCCGCGGCACCTGCTGGTGCAAAAGCTGCGGTATGAGTTTCCGGTACACCTCCTTCTGATCTTTCAGCAGCCATTTCTGCTTGCCAAAACGCGTCAATTCGGCCTATTCGTTTGGCGAGTGGAGGATGTGTTGCAAAGAGTTCAGCGACACCTGCCGCGAAAAACATATGAGATGCTTCGGCTGCTTTGGCAACAGTCACTTTTGATCCGGCGTTTAATCCCCCGATTTTTTTGAGTGCCCCTGCGATACCATTCGGGTCACGTGTAAATTGGACGGCTGATGCGTCAGCGAGAAATTCCCGCTGCCTGCTGACTGCGGCCTTAATCAGGTTGCCAATGAGTGTTCCAATAAATCCGATTGCCATAAGCCCTAGGCCAAGACCGAGGAATGGAAGACCGCCACCACCTTTGTCGTTACTGCTTCTTCTGCCACCGGATGCTGCTGCAATGCGTAGGATGTAGTAGCCAATAAGGCCAACAAGCAGGATCCCGTGGACGATTCCGATCAGCCGGATGTTTAATCGCATGTCACCGTTGAGAATATGGCTAAATTCATGAGCAATCACGCCCTGCAGTTCATCGCGACTGAGGTTTTCGACACATCCACGAGTCACCCCGATAACAGCATCTTCTGGCTGGTAGCCAGCAGCGAACGCGTTAATGCCCTGTTCGCGATCCATCATGAATACCGGTGGCACAGGTAAGCCAGAGGCAAGTGCCATTTCTTCGACAACATTCAGCACTTTTCGTTCAACCGGATCACTTGAATCGTTCAAGAGGCGGCGGCCACCAAGAGAGAGGGCGAGGGGTTCACCTCCCCCGGAAAGCTGTGCGGTTTTGTAAAGGCTTCCTCCGCCAACCACAAGAAAAACTGCCAGTGCAACCCCTACGAGAATATCTGGTCTCCAGAATGTATCTGGTCCGAATTGATTAATGAGCATTTCTCGCTGCTGTGCGGCCTGTTCGAGGCCGCCAAGATAGAGCGACATGATCAGTACGTAGGTGCCAGCGATCAGGCCTATTACCGCAACGACGAATAGCCAGACAAGCATGCCGGTTTTGCGGCGAGCGCGATCCTGGTGCTCAAAGAAATTCATTGCAAACTCCGTTCCATGAGGTCAGCGATGTCATTTCCTCGCACGTAAGCAGAGAACTCAGTGCGAATGGAGACAAGACAATTCATTGCTGCCAATTCATTAAAACGACACTGAAGGCGCTGCCTGAATTGCTTGTTTGTCATCAAACTCGAGAAGCGATGCATGTTGGAAGCCAAACGTGCCAGCAAAAAGTACCGGTGGAAATGATTCTCGGTACATGTTGTATGCAGTCACGGCATCATTAAATGCCTGTCGTGAGAACGCTACTTTATTCTCAGTGCTGGTCAGTTCTTCCTGAATCGCCATCATGTTCTGGTTTGCTTTCAGGTCTGGGTAGGCTTCAGCCAGTGCAAAGAGGCGGCCAAGTGATTGGGTAAGCATGGTTTCGGCGCCACCGAGTGCACCCATTGCCGCTGGATCGCCAGGATTTGCAGCAGCCTTGCCGGCTGCTGACGCAGCCTGGTTTCGAGCATTGATAACAGCCTCGAGAGTCTCACGTTCGTGGGACATGTACCCCTTGGCCGTTTCAACAAGGTTTGGGATGAGGTCGTATCGCCGCTTCAGTTGGACATCGATTTGGGCGAATGCATTTTTGTTGCGAGCACGTAAGGAGACGAGCCGGTTATAAATTCCGGCAAGCCAAAACCCAAGCAGGACCAGTGCACCAAGTACACCAAGTACAACAAGTAGAGGAATGGAATAAGCAAGTAAAGGAATAAGCATCGGAAACCTCCAAGTGCAAAAATGCGTGGCGAAGCTGCACAAGCCCCATTGATTCATAAGATTACCAAACGAGTGACAATCTGACATACTAGAACACAAGAAAGTCTAAATCTGCCGTGAGGAAAAGAAATGTTTCGTTTTGTATGCCTGGTTTCATGTTTTCTTGTAATTCCAGCGAACGCGGCTGAGTGGCCCCAGTGGCGTGGTCCTCAGGGACAGGGCCACGCGCCTACAGCCAGGGATCTGCCCAACCAATGGAAAGTTGGTCCAGCCGGCAAAGAGGTGTCGGGTGGTGAGAATATTCAATGGCGAACAGACATACCAGGCCGTGCATGGTCGTCTGTATTGATAGATGGTGAAACGCTATGGCTTACGACAGCCATCGAAGAGGGAAGTGCTCAAGAAGGCCCTCCGCCACCTGGTGGCAAAAAACCTCAGCCTCGGAGTGTCGCCAAGTCAGTGACGTTTCGAGCACTTGCATTGGACGCCCGCGACGGCCAGATTCTTCAGGATATAGAACTTTTTTCGGTAGATAATCCTCAGCCAACACATGTGCTCAATAGTTTTGCATCACCCTCTCCAGTGCTCGGCCAAGATCGTTTGTACTGTCAGTTTGGCGACTATGGAACTGCCTGTGTCGACACAAAGAAGGCGTCCGTGGTTTGGCATAACCGTAGCCAACGATTGAATCATGAGAATGGCCCGGGTAGCACACCTGTCCTTTGGCGAAACCTTCTCATTTTTCACTGTGATGGAAGTGATGTGCAATATGTTGTTGCACTTGATACGAACACCGGGGAAGAAGTCTGGAGAACTGATCGAAGTGGTGAAATGAATGAAAATCCGGAGATGAAAAAGGCCTATGGAACTCCACTGATTACTTCTGTTGGCGGACGTGATGTGATGCTCTCTCCTGGATCAAACTGGATTTACGGATACGACCCAGAAACAGGTAAAGAACTCTGGAAAGTCAGCTATGGGTTTCTTGGTTTTTCCATTGTCGCGAGGCCCGTTGTTGCTGATGACGTTGTGTATTTCAGTACGAGCTTTATGAAGACTGAACTCCTTGCAATGCAACTTGGTCCGAAAGCAAATTCAACACCAGAAATACTTTGGCGTTATAAACGCAGCGTGCCCCGAATGCCTTCCCCAGTCCTTGTTGATGATTCAGTCTATCTTTTCGGAGATAAGGGGATCGCTACCTGCTTAGACAGACATACTGGCGAAGCACGATGGACTGGTCGCCTTGGTGGAGGTTTCTCGTCCTCACCACTATACGCTGACGGAAAAATCTATGTCGGCAATCACGAAGGTGAGATGTTCGTCATTGAGCCCGCAGACACCCTTACCATCCTCGCAACAAATGAATTCGACGAAGCAATCATGGCAAGCCCAGCAGCCATTGGGGATTCGCTCTTCGTGCGAACAGACAGAGCGATGTACCGCATCAAAAAGCCTGATTTCTAGTGTTGAATGGAAGTTTTGGCAGGTCTGCTGGCCGGCTCAATGTGCTCGAGGCATGGGTCTACGAAATATGCTGTCTTTTTTGGCCACTGTTTAGTGGAAGAGAAAGTAAACTGCCATCATGGCCGTACTTACTCTTGATGCTCTATCTCTTGCCTTCCGCGGCGTGCATGTTCTCGACAACGTTTCACGAACTATTGAGCCCGGTGAAAAAATTGGATTACTCGGTCGGAATGGAACCGGCAAGACCACACTCCTTCGGATCATCGCCGGGAACCAAGAGCCAGATGCCGGCGCCTGCGTTTTAGCAGGAGGAAAGACGGCCTCGTTCCTCCCGCAGGAAGTGCCAGTCGATATGGTTGGTCGAGTGCTGGAAGTCGTTCAAGAGGCTTTGGTTTCACAGGTTGCAGGCGGTCAAATCGAGGCGTGGGAGGCTGAGACAAAAAGTCAAAAAATTATTGATCTGATGGGGCTCGACTCTGATGGGGATATAAAAACCTTGTCGGCGGGTCGAAAACGGCGGGTGCTACTGGCGAGAGCGCTTGTGACAGAACCAGACTTGCTTATGCTCGACGAGCCCACAAATCACCTTGATCTTGAGGCGATTGAATGGTTAGAGAAATTTCTTTCAAGCTGGCGAGGTGCTCTGCTTTTTGTGACGCATGATCGTGGTTTCCTTCGGCGAGTAGCCAACAGCATCTGGGAACTTGATCGTGGTCATCTGTTTGCGTGGGAGTGTGAGTACGATGTATTCCTTAAGAGAAAAGCAGCAGCCATCGAAGTCGAAGAAAAGCAGAATGCTTTATTTGATAAGCGTTTGGCAGAAGAAGAGGCATGGATTCGGCAGGGCATCAAGGCGCGGCGAACACGAAACGAAGGTCGTGTTCGAGCTCTGAAGCAAATGCGTGAAGAGCGTCAGCAGCGGAGAGAGCAGCCTGGCAAAGCGAATATTGCTATCCAAGAATCTGGGAGAAGCGGAACGCTTGTCTGCAAGGCTAGAGGCCTTTGTTTCAGCTACACAAAAAACCCGATCATAAATCAATTTTCGACAACGATTCTTCGTGGAGATAAGGTCGGCTTTATTGGGCCAAATGGGTGTGGCAAGACAACGCTCCTTCGTCTCCTGCTTCAGGATCTTAAGCCACAAGAAGGTTCTGTCCGCCTGGGAACACAACTTGAAGTGCGATATTTCGACCAACTACGTGGTCAGCTTGAGTTTGAGCAAAGTGTGGTTGAACAAATTAATGGAGGTAATGACTTTGTGACCATTGACGGAAATCGTCGGCACGTGATCAGTTATCTCCAGGATTTTTTGTTTACCGCTGATCGAGCACGATTGCCAGTTAAGTTTCTCTCAGGTGGCGAACGAAATCGACTGCTCTTGGCAAAGCTTTTTGCACGGCCAGCGAATGTGCTCGTGCTTGATGAACCAACAAATGATTTAGATCTTGAGACACTTGAGCTTCTTGAGCAGCGATTAGTCGACTTTCAGGGCACAGTTTTGACTGTCAGTCACGATCGAGAGTTTCTTGATCATGTGGTGACAAGTGTGATTGCTTTTGATCAAGGGACTGTGCAGGAATATGTTGGGGGCTATACAGATTGGGTTCGGCAGCGTGGAGCTGTACAGTCTGCAGAAAAAACTCTGAATTCTCCAGAGAAGAAAACACCAACGCAGCCGGCTCCCGAACAACAAAAGCCAAAGAAGCTTTCTTACAAAGAGAAGCGGGAGTTGGAGCAGCTGCCGGCACAGATTGAGCAGATGGAAGCTGATATTGCAGAACTTCACGAAACGATGCTTGATGCATCATTTTATCGGCGTCCTACAGAAGAGATTGCCTCGACACAGAAAAGTTTGCAGGAACTCGAAAGCGATGTGGCGGCTGCTTACGCCCGCTGGCAGCATCTTGAACAAATCTCATAATGATTGATGCTGACCTTTTATTGTTGATAACGCTGCTGGGACGCTGGTTGTAATGAGCTGTACTGACGTGATTGTTGTTCCCGGTTGGGCTGTTACTGTTATGGTGTTGGTCGTTTGTAGAGCAGAAACTGGTACTTTGGCTGTGAGTGGAGCAAAAAAATCAGTGAATTCATCAGCATCACCCGCGTCCATCCTCACTGTTGACTGGTTTATTGTTGCTTTCAACGGAGTGGTTATGCCATCTCTTCGGTGGACACCAATGACAAGTTGTGCCTCAGCCGCATGAGTGTCTTGAGTGGTTGTGATCATGAAAGGAATTGGCTCGCCGGTACTTTTGATAGCAGTTTCTCTTGCGTAGTGCCGGTTTTGGTGGGCTCCTTGTGTTGGCTGGATTTTCTTTTTTGGTATCAGGCGGATGACGGTTGTTTCATTCACATCCACTGGGACGGCGTTGATCTCAACGGGTTTGTCAGAGTCAAAAGTCAGTTTGCCTTTTTGGTAATTGAGCCGTGTCTGCCGTGCTGACATATCAGGGTACTGTCGGTGACTAGATGAGAGATCGAGCAGGAGCTGTCTGCCACCCATGTTTGTAACGGCAACAAAAATCTCATTATTTTTATGAACGGCAACGACGTCTAGCCAATCTTTGGTGTAGGTGACAGGGAGGCGATGGCCGTCAAAGTTTCGCCAGAGTTCAAAAAAGTTTGCAACTGGTGTCGCATTAAAGTCATCGACTGTCACGTGCTGCTGTCGCTCGACCTTTGGTGTGAAGGCTGCATCGCCACTTGCCGGATTCCACGGCATATGAAGAAAAACGAAAGGTACGAAAAGGTCAATTTGGTCTGGGCGTTGCATGGTCTTTGTGAGAAAAGCATTCCAAGCGAGAATTCGTAGCCAGTTTTCGGATGCCTGTCGTCCATTCTGCAGAGAACCACATTCTGTGATGAGAATGGGTAAGACGTTATCCACATTGTGCATCTCGGCCCGAAGCATATCGAGCGTCGCTTCATACCGACCGAGCAGATAGTTTGTGTATCCCTTGTCGCGACGTGCATGTGCACCAAGCGTGCCTGCGTTTTCGTAAAAGTGATACGAGAAGAAGTCGAGTTTCCCTCGGGTTTCCCGGATGAAGCGAGCATGATCACGAAAGAGTGCAAAGTCCTTCTGGTGGAGCTGCATGTAGGCTGCCGCTGGTCCTCCGACTCGAGTCGATGGGCTCACTTCATGCACTGCGTCGGCTACCTGATTATGAAAGTCAGAGAGAAGCCCCCAGCCATCGATGCCTTCTTTTTCTCTCCAGTGGTACGCCCACTCTGACTGAAATGTACTCTCGTTTTTTACTTCCCACCACGTTGCTGAAGATCCACCATCTTTTATTTGGTCGTGAACATAGGCGGCCGCAAGTTCAGTGGCATTGTGAAAGTTCTCTACTTTGGGTGTACCCCGTCCGATGAGTGGCACACTCATGAAGTCTGGCCAATCGTTGAAACAGGATGCATAAGGAATGTGTTTAAACTGGGGGATCGTGTTGCGGGCTCTCGTGCCAGCGTCATACGTCTCAAAGAATGAAAGATCTGCAGCCCCGGGTGTATCTGGTCGTTCGCGGAGGGGTTCCCATTTGCCCCATGCCGTTGTGAGGCCTGGCTGGAATTTAAGCATGCCTCGGCCAGGAAAGAAATTCCGGTCAGCCGCCCAACTCTCAAAAGATTGATGCACGCTGCCTGGTGTTTCATGCATTCGAAACCAGCGACTACGGTCTAGCTTAGATGTCCCATCGATAAGTAATTCATGGTCGGTTTCAACGATGATGGACACACGCTCTCGAGGGAACTCAGACCCAAGATCACAGTATGGTATTGAGTCAAATGTTTCTGCTATCGGACTTTGTGCAATAAAGATGACTGTATCAACTGTGCATGACGTGGTTGGGTCCTTCAAGAAGAACTGGACTTTCATCCGATCGAATGGATTTTTGGAAAGAGGGACTGAGGGCATCTGGACCCGGTAGAAGTCTTGCACCTGCTGGCTACGAGGCGGTTCTTTGTCTGGAGAGAAAGGAAGCACAAAAATCTTTTCAATTTGATCAAGACTGCTACCGCGAAATGCGAGGTGACGAAAGAATACTGCGACCTTCTCGGCACCAGGTGGAAGGAGAAGCTCATCTCCATTGTGAATGACTTGAGAGCCCTCACGCACCGTAAGTTCTTTGAGCCCCTGTCCCTGGCCTGTTTCACGATAGGTTGCATCTCGTTCTTGTACGAAATCTTGAAAGAGGTAGTCGTGTGCAGCTTTTCGCTGCTGGCCCTCGTCACTCATCTCTTGGCCAGCTACCTGTGGCAGAATTCCAAAACTCATAGCCCAGGCAAACAGCGGCCAAAGTAGCACTGCGGCTCGCCAATCTTGGAAGATAGTACGCTTACTTATCGATTTGGGCATCACGAAGTCGTTGCTGGAGCTGTGTTGTGAGCGATTTCTTTATGTGCTGAAATTCTGGCTTGTCAGCAAGGTTTGTAAACTGCAGCTGGTCATTATTCATATCGTAAAGCTCTTCTGTGCCATCCTTGTAGTGCATGAACGACCATTCTGGTGTTCGGATGGCATGCCCTGAGTTGGTGTTCTGTCCCTTGTTGTAGATGGACAATGCACTTTCACGAACCGAAGCGGCTGGGTTTTTTAGAAGAGGGAGAAGGCTTTTTCCTTGAACGCTAGCAGGTGTCTTGATGGCCGTCAGGTCTGTTAGTGTTGGGAAAATATCAACTAACTCAACAAGCGCCCGAGTTCTTCCTGATGGCATACCCGGCGCCGCAATTATAAGAGGGACGCGTGCAACTTCCTCGTGAAAGTTCGATTTCTGCCAAAACCCATGCTCGCCGAGATGGTAACCGTGATCACTGCAGAAGACGATTGCCGTCGAGTCTCGAAGTCCAGCTTGATCCAGTTCGTCCAGAATACGCCCGACCTGTCTGTCCATAAACTCAACGGTCGCGTAATAGCCCGCCCACATCCGGCGTTGATTGTCTGGGTACTTTCCAATTGGATTGTTGTCATTCCGAGTCCTTGCAAGGCCTGCTTTTGGTATGTCGCTGAGATCATCTTTGACAGTCTGTGGAAGAGGCATTGTCTCCCACGGATAGTGATCAAAAAAATCTTGTGGCGCAACATTCGGATAATGCGGTCGCACAAAACCAACAGCAAGAAACATATTCTTGTTGCGATGTTCCTTAAGAAGTTCAATTGCCTTCGTTGCAGACTTTGAATCGGGTTGATCTAATCCGTCACCGTCGTAGCGCACGGTGACAAACATGCGGTGTGGCATGCGGGTTGATTGTCTGTTTTCGAGAGCATCTGTGAAGATGTTGAGATTCAGGCATGCATAGTGGCCTGGTGTATGCGCTTCGAGGCCTGCCGAATTAAAACGTTCATCCCACGAAGACAGTATGTCATTGCCGTCTGTGCCGGCGATGATGTCACCTGGTACCCGCATGTGATAGATCTTGCCGACCCGGGCGGAGTGCCACCCAGCCTCACGGAAACATTGCCCAAGATTTGTTGTCCCTTCGCCCTTGTAACGGCTGTGCATAAATGATGTTCGTGACGGAGCGCACCACAGTCCTTGGCAGTAGGCGTTTTCAAAAACCATGCCTTTCTCGGCAAGGCGGTCAATATTTGGAGTTTTGCACAACGTGTTCCCGTAACATCCGAGGGCACTTGCCTTCAAATCATCTGAGACAAGAAAAACAACATGTTGAATTTCAGGTGTATCTGAAGAATCTGCTTTTGCGCACTTGCTTCGACCAAATGGAACAACGAAGCAGAGCATGATTATTACGGTGAGTATTTTCGTTTGCATCATTCAGGTGCCTTTGGCTTTCTTTTGCAGAGCTTGCATGATGACGTCGGCGACATCATTGCCAAGCTTTTCAGAGCCTTCTTTTGTAAAGTGAACATTTCCATTCGGGAGCATTAAGGTTTCCATGTTCGGCTTTACCGAACCATACATGTCGTGTATTTCGATTCCGTGTTCTGTCATGATCTGCTTGGCAATGTCGTTGTAGGCGGCAGCGTCTCCTTCAACTCGGCCCTTTGAGCCGGCGGGTACAGGAGTTGTATTACGCCAAATAAGGATGGCACCTGTCTTTTCAAGTTGAGAAACAAGTTGCCGAAGGTTCTGTTCATATTCTTTGGGTGGAACCTGCTGGTGGTTTTTTGGGTCTTTTGGATCTTGAAGGTTTTCTTCATTCGGGCCGAGATACTTCAGGTCATGGAGTCCCCAGTTAAAGTGGATGACATCCCAGTTCGTATTACCAAGCCATTGCGACAAGCCCTCTAGCCCTCGAGTTGTCGGTCCACAGTTTGTGAGTGGCCGATGGACATTCGCCTTCCCGCGAAGGGCCTCACGAGCAGGCACTGTATACCCAATAGAAATCGAATCACCGATAAGTAAGATCCGAGGCAGGCCTTTGATGTCCTCAATGGGTGCCATGGCAGGATTTTTTGGGCGTTGGCTTCGTTTTGTTGTTTTTGCCTGGTTTTGTGATGAGCGTTTCTGAGGTGCGGTGTCAGCCTCGGCTTGGTGTGCGTTCGAACCAACAAGGACTGATGCAAGAAACAGGCTGGTAATGAAGAGGCTGTATGAATTCTGTTGCATTGGTGAAAAGCCTTCTATGAAGGAGGGGGCTGTTGCACTGGATTGTTGAGAGAAACCACGCATTCGAATGACGGTGTTACGGATCGCGGGCATTCCATTGCTTGGTCAGAGTAGTCTCACAATCTTTATAATATAAGATTTTAATGTGTGGGGTGTAGTCTATTACAGGCTCATTGTTGTTTACATTTTGAATTGCAGAGTACGTCGAACGTGGCGTTTGCATTTATGCTGGTATTGGAGAAAAGATGAAGCTTTTTCAGAACATGGTGTCTGTGCAGGTGGGTCTTGTTTTATTGTGTCTTGCTGGACCATGCGTTGCACAATTGCCAAAGACCCAAGCGGCACCAAAGAACCAAGCGGCACCAAAGAAGCAGCCGGTTCCGAAAAAACGAAAAGCACCGAAGAAGCTTCGGTTTCGTGTGCAACAACTTCATAAGGATTTCAACGAAGGGTGTGCTGTTGGTGACATCAATAATGATGGTCATCTCGATGTGACTGCGGGTGCTTTCTGCTATATGGGTCCAGAATTTAAGCAGCATCCTTTACGGCGATTGTTGCCGTTTCGAGATGACTACATGGAAAATAACGGGGAGCATCTTGTCGATGTCAATAATGACGGTTGGCTTGATGTTGTGTCGGGGTCATTCATGCAACCGGAACTCTTCTGGTATGAAAATCCCGGGACGACAACTCCGAAAGATGATTGGTGGAATGTTCACAGACTTGTAAATACTGAGCAGACGCACAATGAGAATACACGGCTGCATGATCTTGATGGTGATGGTATTGGCGAGGTGGTGATTGATAGCTGGAATGAAAAAAATCCACTGGTGGCTTGGAAGATTGAGCCAGGTCACGATCCATCAGTCTCAAAAGTGGTCATTGGTCCGGCCGGCAGCGGTATTTCGAATGGTCATGGCATTGGTTTCGGTGATGTGAATGGCGATGGCCTTGAAGATGTCATCTTTAAGAACGGGTGGTATGAAAGGCCAGCACGTGATGCGATGACGACGCCATGGACGCATCATGCAGACTGGTCGTGGGATCATGCTGGGTCGCCCATGCTTTCAGTTGATTTGAATAACGATGGGAAAACTGACGTGATTTGGGGAGATGGTCATAACTATGGTCTGTACTGGATGGAGCAGCGAGAGCCTGCTGCCGATGGTTCAACCAACTGGAAAATTCATACGATCGATAAAAAGTTTTCTCAGCCTCATACGATGGCATGGGCCGACATGAATGGTGACGGTAGGCAAGAACTGGTTACTGGCAAACGGGTCAAGGCACACTCAGGCAAAGACCCGGGTGGTTTGGAAGATCCGGTTGTGTTGATCTACTCATGGAATCCTGAGACGCTTCAGTTTTCAAAAAATGAGATTCATCGGGGAGAGGCAGGTGTTGGGCTTCAGGTTCGCATTGCTGATCTCAATGCTGACGGTCGTCCCGACATTGTGGCCGCTGGGAAAAGCGGCACGCACATCCTTTGGAACGAGGGTATGCGGTAGCTGTTTATGTAAGAGGAGCACGCCGTTGGGGTGACGACGTAGCCTCAAAAATGAGTCAGAACCGAGTCTTGGGCTAGTGCAGACGGACGAGACGCTTGCGAAAGTGCGGGTGGCCGTCCTATTCTTATGGAGTTGGGCCGGAAGTGGAGTTGAGCCGGATGCTCGACAACAAAGTTTTACAATTCAGAGGATTTATGATGCAGCGTTCTCTCTTGGTGTTCACTACCTTTTTCTTAACCGCCCCACTTGCCATGGCTGCCGATTGGGTTTCACTGAGCAGTGGAGACTCACTTGACGGGTGGAAAAAGCTTGGCGGTGGCGCAACCTATGTTTCGAAAGATGGTGTGATCACCGGAACGACCGGAGAAGGCAAGAATACGTTTCTTACTCGTGGTCCTTACAGCGATTTTGATTTGGAATTTGATGTTCGTTGTGACCCTAAGTTGAACTCAGGTGTTCAGATCCGAAGCCATCAATATGCCGAAGAGACACCACAGGAATCCAAGCCCGACCGAATGCGTGAAAAGGGCGAGGTCTACGGCTATCAATGTGAGATACGCGAAACGACCAACGGAGAGAATGGGTGTTCCGGAAACTTTTGGGATGAGGGTCGCCGAACACGTTGGCTCGATACAGCTGTGAACGCAGCGGAGAAGCAGGCCGTTTACAAGCCGGGTGAATGGAATCGGTTTCGGATTATTGCCCAGGGCGACCGAATTCGCAGCTTCATCAATGGGACTGCCGTTGCGGACTATCGAGATGATCGGGATGCTTCCGGATTTATTGGCCTCCAGGTCCATGCAATCAAAAAAGGGACTGGCCCCTACAGTGTTGCGTGGAAAAATATTCGTATCCGAGAGCTCGATAAGGCTGAAAAGATCGATTGATTTTTAGCAAGTGATGATTCCAAGATGATTGGTTGAAAGACGACCTGAAAGATCTGTTACTCAAACACTCATTCAAAAAGACCACACCATGCCAATTAGAGTTCGACCGATCACTCATCACGAGGGCTATACGCTGTAGTCTTTGGTTGTTGGACCGTTCGGTCTCTATCACATTTACTTGGAGGTTTTTTCGACTATGCCAGGTTTGTTTTATGAGCCAATTGACCGCAAGACATTCTTCAAGGCTTCAGGCGTGTTGACGGCAACTGCTCTCATGTCTCCGGCGCTCGGCGCGAATCAGAAAACCGATGAGTCCAATCAAACACGCATCGCACTCCTGTCCGACACGCATATTCCTGCAGATGTGAATGAAGCGTATCGAGGTTTTCGTCCAGCTGAAAATTTGAGGGTGGTTGTAGAGCAAGTCGCTGAGTCTGCTCCAGCTGCAGCTCTCATCAATGGTGACGCAGCACGCCTGGCTGGTTCAGAGGCAGACTATCGTGAGCTGAAGTCGTTGCTGCAGCCCCTCGCTCACAAAACACCGATTCATATCGGGTTGGGCAATCACGACGACCGGCGCAATTTTTTCAAAATCTTTCCTGCAACAAAGAAATCTGCAGTGGAGGGGAAGCATGTGTCAGTTTTCGAAGCAGCTGGTACACGCTTTATCGTTTTGGATTCGTTGCTCTATGTAAACAAAGTTGCTGGCCTGCTCGGAAAAGCCACTCGGTCGTGGCTGAAAACGTACCTCCAAGAAGTGGATAAAAAACCGACATTATTTTTCGTCCATCACACACTTAGTGATGGTGATGGCAGCTTGCTCGACTTCGATCGCTTTTTTGAAATTGTCAGACCTCATAGACATATAAAAGCAATCTTCTATGGACATTCTCATCGGTACCATGTTGAGCAGAAAGATCATGTCTATCTCATCAACCAGCCTGCGCTTGGTTACAACTTCAACGATAACGAACCTGTTGGATGGCTTGATGCGACGTTTTCACCACAAGGGGTGGACCTAACGTTGCGGGCAATCGCAGGAAATAAAAAAGGCAATGGCGAAACGAAGGTGATTGCCTGGGCGTGAAAGTCTGTGTCAATTCGTGTCGGAGCCTTTTTTTGATCAATACATGCAGGCTTCAGCCTCAATCAACGTGCGTTATATAAATGTGCATTATGTAGTCGTGTAATAAAATCGTCACCGGCAACATAAGACTACGAAATCGAATCGGTCCGCTATCAACCCTGTAAGGCTTCCCATGGAAACCAATGCATTCCCACGCTCACAGACACCAAGACGAGAATTCTTGACGACAACTACCAAGGCTGTCGCAACAACAACAGTCCTTTCTGGTCTTACTCATTCCCTCAATTCAAGCCCTGTGCACGCGGCTGGTAGCGACTCAATCAATATTGCCTTGATCGGATGTGGTGGTCGTGGGGGTGGTGCTGCTGCAGACGCACTTGGCATTGTTGAGGCTCCGCTCAAACTCACTGCGCTTGCGGATGTTGCTGAGGGCCGGACCGAGATGGTGCGGAGAATTCTGAGCAGACAATTTCCTGATCAGGTTGATGTGCCAGACGATCGCATGTTTATGGGGTTTGATGCCTTCAAACAGGCGATCGACACACTGCGTCCGGGTGACATCGCAATATTTGCAACACCAGCGGCATTTCGTGCAGCTCACTTTGAATATGCCATCAGTCGTGGGCTGCATGTTTTTATGGAAAAGCCTGTCGCTGTCGATGGGCCGAGTGCGAAGAGAATTATTGATCTTGCCAGCAAAGCCGACGTAAACAAACTCAAGGTTGGCGTTGGGCTGATGTGTCGACATTGTCCTCGACGGCGGGAACTATTTGATCGGCTCCAGTCAGGTGAAGCAGGTGAGCTTCTTGCGTTCCGTGCCTACAGAGAGCATACACCCGCACATAACCTCGATTTATTCCCGGGTGTTCCGGATGGCACAACAGAGCTTGCCTGGCAGGTCAAACGCTTCCACAATTTCCTCTGGGCGAGTGGAGGTATCTTTAGTGACTATTACATCCATAACATCGATGAGGTGTGTTGGATGAAAAACGCGTGGCCTGTGTCGGCTGTTGCCACAGGTGGGCGACACTATAAAGGAAAGATCACGGATCAGAATTTTGATTCCTACGCCGTGGAATATACGTTCGACGACGGCACAAAATTTTTCTTTTCCGGCCGGGCCATGAAGGATTGCGTCCGAAAGTTTGGTGGCTTTGGACAGGGGTCAAAAGGGGCGTTCACGATTTCAGCTCGTGGGCATAAGCCATCTCGAGCGACTATTTATAAGGGTCAGAAGATGGAGGACTCTCAGATCCTCTGGACTGCCGCTCAACCAGAACCCAACCCATACAAGGAAGAGTGGCGTCATCTTGTTTCCGCAATTCTTCTGGACACTCCCTACAACGAAGCTGTTCGCGGTGCCCAGGCAAGTCTCGTTACCGCGATGGGTCGTTTTGCTGCTCACACAGGAAAAGCCGTTACGTACGATGAGATGCTTGTCATGCCTGACGATATGACAGCAAGCGTAGCAGGCATGAATGCAAACTCAGTTGCGCCAGTGCTCGCTGATGGAAACGGTGTCTACCCAGTACCAATGCCCGGAAAATATCGTTACGAATACCACGACTAATCGGGCTATTGAGGCCAGTGGTCACATGTGCGGCAGTGATTGATAGCAGGTTGCTGCACGAAGGTTATCAAAACCGAAAGAGTTCATCGGTATAAAACACGCATTATTTTGTACAAATTGAGTCGCATTTGTACACAAACAGTTTGCGTTCGTACAAAAAAATATGGTTTCTTACGGTAGCCACATTTTCTAACGCGTGACTCGATTTAAATCTTGGTAACGAGTCACAGAAAGAGTAGGCTCTCACGGGTTGGGGGTGCTTTGAACTTCGTCTGTTTATAGATCATTGCTCGTTCACGCGCCCTAACAATATGTATTTTTTTTTGTATGCCATCGGAGGTGTGTTATGAGAGTTGTGAAAAATAATTGTTCAGGAAAATCGAAAAGATTTCGATCTGGTTTTACGCTGATAGAACTACTCGTTGTGATTGCGATCATTGGGGTGCTTGTAGGTCTTCTGCTTCCTGCTGTTCAGCAGGCGCGAGAAGCAGCGCGCCGGATGAGCTGTGTGAACACTATGAAGCAAATAGGGTTGGCCTCACATGGTGTGCTCGATGCAAAGAGATCGTTTCCGCATGCGTACCGTAATGAAGTTATTAACAACCAGCGGTACAGAGGTACACTTTTCTTTTGGATCCTTCCTCAT
>JBDOMQ010000128.1:0-3202 GCA_039831725.1 Pirellulales bacterium | reverse complement strand
CCAAAATCAGCAATTCGACTCACCGTGCCTCGAACTGTTGATCCGACTGAATATTTGGCATCTGCTCTAGTCCATGGGCTCTCGACAAGATCACGAATGGAAAGACCGATCTTTCCTGTGTCTCTGTCTACTTTCTTGATCATGGCATGAACGTGCTGTCCAATCTCAAGAAGTTCCTTGGGGTCGTTCACTCTTTCCCATGCGAGTTGGCTCACGTGAACAAGACCTTCGACGCCATTGCCAATATCAACGAATGCACCAAAGTCACGGATCGAACGTACGATGCCCTCAACCTTATCCCCAGGTTCCAACGTCTCAAGCATTTTTGATTTTGCGTCTGCAGCCTGTTTCTCAATAACTGCGCGACGAGACAAAACGAGACGACGAGCGTGGGGAACAACTTCAGTGACAAGGCTTTCAAGTGTTTGGCCGATCATCTCTTCCGGGCTTTCAATTCGCCATGGGCTAATAAGGCTGGTAGGCATGAACCCTCGGATGCCCGCGACGTCACACTCAACTCCACCCTTGTTTACGCCAGTACATCGTGCGCTAACGATCATGCCAACTTCTAATTGAGACCAGTCCTCGACTGCAACTGCTCGATTTGCAGGAGCAACCTCATAGAGGCCGTCTTCTTCATTGTGCCCCCCTACCGAAACCTCTACGGTCTGGCCCACTTCAGGTAATTCACCACTTTCTTCAAATAAACCCGCGAGTTGAAGAGCACCTTGTCTTTGATTTCCAAGATCGATGAACGCCGTCTCAGGGCCAATTGAGATAACAGTTCCTTCAACTTTTGCACCTGGCTGAATTGGTTGATCAACGAGACTCGTTTGTTCAAGCAGGGACTCGACCTCAAGCCCGGCAAGGGCTGCTTCAAAATCCTTTTCAAGGTCTTCGTCAAGATCTTGTCTCAGATTTGGAATATTTACTCGCTTCTGATGAGGTGCAGAATCAATGAAAGCAGAGGCCTTTCCGCCACGTTCTGGTCGACCACGGCGATGCTCTTTTGTTTTTTTTGGCCGACTGTTCTTCTCGTCTTCCGCTTTTGAGGAAGATGGGTCACTCGGTTCTGATGACGTATCAGTGGAACCTGCAGCAGACGTTTTGGACGTAATGTACGTGTAGCGTGGAGCCGTCTCTGTTTGAGCGGAATCGGCTCGCTGTGTGCCTATTGCAATTCGTCGCTTGGGGCGATCGCCATCCGAATGTGATGGCTGAGAACTTTCATGTTGAGGAACTGGCGTTATACCGCCGTCAACAGCATCAGATAGTGAATCACTATCACGTGGATGAGACTCAGCGGACTCAGTTCGGCTGCCGTTTATATCGTCCATCAAAAGAACCTTAATAAAAAATGCGGGAAACAGGACTTGAACCTGCACGGTATTACTACCACTAGGCCCTCAACCTAGCGCGTCTGCCAATTCCGCCATTCCCGCGGAGAGTGAGTCAGTGTGGCTGCTGACCTGTGACTTTCAACAGATCAACCACTATTTTCTATTGTCGGCCCCTTTGCTCGTCAGTCAAGCGATCCACTGTTTGTGGGTGGTCGGTTGTTACTGGGATAGCTTGTACCGGCTGTACGAGTTGTTGAATCCGACCGACTGCGACAAGCGCAGTGAACAACGCAATGCTCCACACTACATCACCAACTGGCATCCATCGATAGAATGGAAGAGCAGCGATATAGCAGGTTGTGAGGCCAGCTAACGTATGCGGGTAGAGTTGAGTCAAAGCCCATGTAGCAAAGTTCGTTGTGACAAAAAAGATAAGAGACGACGCGAAACTTCCTCCTACAACTGCGACCCATCCTTGTCGTTTGACGAGGCTGCCAAATAGTACCGGGCATGCAAATGAAACGTACACGACAAGAGCCATGACAGTTGAATCGTAACCCGGCAGTGCCATGTTACTGATAACAAGTGCTACAATCGGAACCGCTACGGCGGTCAGCGAAATTCCAAAGAGAGATCCAGCGGCAAGTCCAATCGCTGCGAATGGAGTAACGTTATACGTGGGCTGCCACAGTCTGCCGCAAACTCCGATTGCAACGAGGGCGAGCCATAATGCAATTTTTGCACGCGAACTGAAATTGAGTGAATCACCTAGTTTTGAATCCATCAGGCTGCTCGATTTATAAGTAAAGAGGGAAAAGTTTCACTTCAGTATCATAATGGGGGTCTTTTTAGAGGCCCAGCGGTCTCCAAAACTCCCGATACACTAGCGATTTTTGTCAATCGAGCAAGTGAATGCGGTAAGTACGGAGTCCTATTAGAGAAAGCATCACAACAGGATCACCGACTATGCCGGAACCACTAGCAACCCTCAGCACCCTCACAATTGAGAAATTATCGGGAGGAATAACTGCTATTGGCATCAATGTGCCGGGCCATTCGCACAATGTAATGAGCCGGGATTTCATGAGAGAACTTGAGAGCGTTCTTGCCTTTCTTCAGCAAAATCCACCCCGTGGCCTTTTGCTAGAGTCGCTTCGAGATGGCTCATTTCTTGCCGGCGCTGATGTAGGTCAGATTGATACAGTTTGGTCACTGCCGCCCGCTCGCGTGAAGGAGTTATGCGACAATGGTAGAAGACTCTTTGATATATTTGCTACCTCACCATGGCCAAGTGTTGCAGTCATAGATGGTGTTTGCCTCGGGGGAGGTCTTGAACTTGCACTTGCCTGTGATTTACGTGTAGCTACCGAGAATCAAAAGACAGTTCTTGGAATGCCGGAAGTCAAACTTGGTCTGCTGCCGGGCTGGGGTGGAACTGTTCGATTGCCCCGACTGATCGGAATAGGCCCCGCAACTGAACTGATAGCTTCGGGTGATGCGATTACCGGTTCTCAAGCCAGGGACCTTGGTTTAGTTGACGCCTGTGTTCCAGTTCACTCAGCACGAGAATCAGCATGTGGATTAATTGAGCAAACGATTGCCACAAAAGATTATTGTAAGCGTCGAGTAGATGTACAGTTGCCACAAGTCTTGGATCAACCAGAAAGTGATTTTTTGTTGGCGACTACTGGTGCCCTTATTGTGGCCCGCACCAAAGGCAATTATCCAGCACCTTTGGTTGCGTTCGACACAATAATGCAGGGTGCTACAAAGTCTGTAGAAGAGGCAGCGGTTCTTGAAAGCAGAGCCTTCTGTGAGTTGACGCAGACGTCAGTCGCAAAACAACTTGTTCGCGTGTATCG
>JBDOMQ010000019.1:0-3219 GCA_039831725.1 Pirellulales bacterium | reverse complement strand
GGGCTACAGACGGACGCAGTGACGTGCCCATCACTGAAACGAATACTATTTGCAGCAAGTCGATCGATGTTGGGTGTGCGAATATCAGACGATCCTTGAAAACCGAGATCAGCCCACCCAAGATCATCTGCCAAGAAGATGAGAATATTTGGTGGTTTGGCTAGCACAGAACGTGAGCAGCACAAAAGCATAATAAGGCAGGCGATAACGTGTTTCATAGTTGATTTTCTTGAAGGTGATTTAGGGTCGCTTAAAAGGATGGTTCAGTTTCCAAAGAAGTGCATTTTGACATGCGGTCCCGCCGTTGGAATATCAAATACATTAGTCTCTCTTGACCAACCGGCCTGTTCATAAAAACCAATGGCAGTTGTACGTGCATTGCACCAGAACGGCCAGCTTGGTTTTTCTTGTCTTGCCGCATCGATTGCAAACATTAAAAGCAATTGACCAAGGCCTTGCCGCTGATGCGTTGCTGTCGTTGCCATGCCTCGTAGCTGCCAGGCATCAGAATCATTCCACGTAGACTGAAACAAAGACAGGCAACACAGCACGTTCCTGTCAGCAAACGTACCAAAGTGCCGAGTTGTGTCGTCGAGGTCACCATCAAACTTCGCCGTTTCAAATGCGAGACCGGCTCGTAAGACCTCATGCCGAAGTGGCCAGATCTCTTCGGCTGTCGCTCGCCGAACAAGTAGTTGTGACAATGAATCAGTAGATTTATTTTGTGATGCACTCATCATCAAGGGCTTGCTCACCGAAGAGGCTTATTGTTTCCCAAAACATTGTCGTAAGAGTTCAAGGTTTTTTGGGATCGCGACAAGAGGGTCGTCTTTCCCTTCGAATTCAAGAGACACCCAGCCACCATACCCGGCATCATGAAGAATCTTGGCAACCTGCACATAGTCGATATCAAGCGTATACCAGGTGCCCCCACCGTTATATGTTTTGGCTTGTACAAAACATGCAGTGGGAGCCAGAGACTCCATTTGCTTATACATGTCTTCAAGAAAATTGCCGGTATCAAGTGTGGCTCGAAGCCACGGAGATTGAATGGCCTCAATAATTTTTAATACACCCGCAGCGGTGCGACCGAGTCCCCAATGATTTTCAAGGCCAAGTACAACACCGCATTTTTCCGCTACAGGTAAACATTCTTCTATCGATTGGATGACCCACTTGTACGCATCATCATCGGTATACCCTTCAAGTCGGGGCTCAATACCGCGGTTTGCCATGAGGGTATCAAAGCTTTTTATTGTGCCCCACCGTCCAGTATTGATTCGCATGGTCGGGATACCAAGCCGATAGGCCTGCTCAATAGAAGCAATTGTTTTCTTGATATTGTCCTGCCGTCGTGTTGAATCTGGTGAGACAAATCCCTGGTGTGTTGAAAATCCACACAGTGGAAGTCCATTTGAATGTGCCCGACGTTTCAATTGTTGCAGGTATGAGTTTGAGGAGTCTGTCATCTGCATTTCAAGTATTTCAAGCCCATCGAAGTTCATCTTAGCTGCATGGTCGATGCAGGTTTCTATTGGGACTTTGGGACCACGGAATTGCCAGAAAGAATATGTCGAAACACTGAAACGCTGAGAGTGATTCCTGTCATTGTTATCGTGTGCAATTACTTTGTTATGGAGACAGGGGACAATTGATGAACCCAGTGTCAAAGCACACCCTTTTAGAAAAGCCCTGCGCTTTGATGGATTGTTCATCTGAGCCCTGTTGTAGGTGTCGACACGGATATTTGCACTATTAATGGAAATTTACTGAAGATTCCTCTATCGATGATATCATGAACGACTCAAACAATGTCCTCAAACCTATGGTCTCTGAAATTGATATGAGTACACGATTCCCTTTTTTATTATCCATAGCATGTGTCGCGCTTGGGGTTGGCTCGCTCGCAGCACATGAGAATGTTGAGAAATTACGTCACTGGGAAATTCCCAGTAAAGATCCCGATCGTATTATTTTGACCTTCAACGGCGATCCAGCAACGAGCCGTGCCGTGACGTGGCGTACAGATGCCACCATTGATAAAGCCGTTGCACAAATTGCTGAAGCAACTGTCAATTCGAATTTTCAAGAGCAGTCCGTGAGTAAGGACGCTATTACGGAGCCGTTTGATCTTGGTTTGTATAAAAGCAATGCGTCTCTCATTGTTCATTACCACAGTGTGATCTTCGATCAGCTCAAGCCAGATACAATCTACGTCTACCGAGTTGGTGATGGTGACGCCCGTTGGTCAGAGTGGATCCAATTTCGAACGGCACATGCTGAATATGCCCCAACACAATTTATCTATTTTGGTGATGCTCAAAATGACGTCCTCTCACATTGGTCACGCGTGATTCGTCAGGCATATCAGACTGCGCCGAACGCATCGTTTGTGGTGCATGCCGGTGATCTGATTAATCAGGCCCATCGTGATTACGAATGGGCACAATGGTTTAAGGCAGGTGGTTTTTTGCATAGCCAATGCACAGCGATTCCCGTCGTCGGCAATCACGAATTTTTATCACTTGGTGGCAAAAAATCACCGAGAAGACTGTCTATCCAGTGGCGGCCACAATTTTCACTACCGGTTGAAACAAAGCTGTCACCACAATTACACGAAACGGTTTACACCATCGATTATCAGGATATACGAATAATCGTACTCAACTCGAATGATGACCTGGAGGCTCAGACTGAGTACCTCAAAAAACAGTTAGAGAATACGACGGCAAAGTGGAAAATCATCACCTGCCATCATTCGGTGTTTTCACCGGCCAAGGGCCGCAACTTTCAGTTTGCTCGTGATCATTGGAAACCACTACTCGACAAGCACGGTGTTGATTTGGTGTTAAATGGTCATGATCACACCTATGCTCGAGGGCACGTCCCAATTCGAACTATTGATGAAGAGGCAAGCAGTGACCTCGGTACTGTCTACGTTACGTCAGTGAGTGGACCTAAACAGTACAGAATCGATGATGAACAGATGAAAGGGTATGCCGTAGATGGGTACAGCCGAGATAAAAAAGGTGAGCAGACTCAGTACTACCAGGTAATTAGTATCGAAGGAGAAACGCTTACGTATGTGGCATACACAGTGTTGGGTGATGAATATGATCGAGCAGTCATTGTGAAAAATTTCAGCACGGGAAGAAAAAAACTGCGATAGGGACCGCCTCGCTTTGATTGTGTATCTGTTCCAAAACTATCGATTGCAAA
>JBDOMQ010000123.1:0-3222 GCA_039831725.1 Pirellulales bacterium | reverse complement strand
CTACTTTTGCAATGTACGAAGGCATCCCCGGCAGCAAGCAGGTTCAACATTACGCCGCCATGATTACGCGGACTGATCAGATGGTCGGTAAGATTCTTGATACGCTGAGCGAACTGCACCTCGACGAAGATACAATAATTTTCTACACGTCAGACAACGGACCAAACGCACCATTCGTAAAAGCGATAGACAGCGCTGGTGGCCTACGGGGAACAAAGAGGTTGCTGTACGAAGGAGGCATTCGCGCAGCCATGGCTGTGCGCTGGCCTGGCCATATTCCGGCTGGTAAGAAAAGCTCTTTTATCTGGGACATGCGGGATGTTTTCCCGACACTTTGCGAGCTGGGCAATGCGAAAAACCCTCTGGATTTAGATGGTATCTCAGTCGTACCAACCTTAATGGGTAAGAAACAGAAATCCCGTGACATCCATTACTGGGAGATCCATTCTCCTTTCCAACAGGCCGTTCGTTGTGGTGACTGGAAAGCAATCCGTTTTGGAACTGAAGAACCACTTGAATTGTATGATCTGAAAAATGACCCTCGAGAGAAACAGAATGTTGCTGCCGATAATGCTGCAGTAGTCGAAAAGTTTGAAACCTTTCTTGCTACAGCCCGAACAGAGTCTCCGTATTTCCCTGCCGTACAAAAAAAGAAATCGAAGAAAAAAAAGCAATAACGCAGTGCATCCTCACACACCTTCAAACCAGTTCATGGAAGCTCTCTTATGCTAAGTCGACGAACAATACTCCAAGGCATTGCAGCAGGTGCTGGTACAGCCTTAGGTCTCGGCGGTTCGCCACTCCCGTTACTCGCCAGTTCTTCCTTGACGGGCGCATCGAGACTCCCAAAGCGAATTATCTTCTTTTTGCAAAACCAGGGCTTTGATCCGAAGACCTGTATACCAACTGGGGTTTCAGGAAACTGCTCACTTGCTGGTCACACATTACCGGAACCAATCCAGCCATTGGAGCCGTACAAAGAACGATTGCACATCATCAACGGTCTCCATGGACAACACACCAGTCCATCACATAGTGCGTTTTTTGGTGCGCTTGGTGGGTATCGTGGCGGTGACGGCGTGGCACCTCGCGGATCAACAATTGATTATGAACTCAGTAAGACCCTGCCCGAAACACTCCTGCCCCATCTTTGCATCGGCATGGATTCGCTGGAGAACATGAAGAACAAGCCAACCGTTGCCACTCTTTCGGCAAGCGGACCGGATCAGCCGATATTCATGTACTCCAACCCCAACCACCTCTACCAACTGTTATTTGGCGGTATATCAGACGGAGCGATTCGCAAAGAGTTTGAAGCGCGATCCTACCTCTTAGATCAGATTCAAGACCAGGCAACACAAGGTGGTATGAATCTGCCGCGTGCTGAACAAACCCGCTATCAACAATTTGTGAACGGCTTTCAAGACTTAAACAGCCTTCGCCAGAAACTTGGTCATGTGTCAGACCATCTTCGCACATTCGCGCCAAAGGTCGATGAGCTCTATAGGAATCCAACGCACGAAACCGACTGGCACGACAGACTCCTCAACCTCGGTATTTCAGCACTCGCAGCAGGGATTACGAATACTCTTACCATCGGATCCGGCCGTGGCGAAATCTTCGGTGCATGGAAAGGTTTAGGCGTCGAGGAACAGGGACACAACCTTGGTCACATGGACCAACCGGACAATCCAATCTGGATCAAAATACGTCAGTACAATTCACGGATGCTTGTCAAAATCATGGAAACGCTGGACAACATTCCCGAAGGGAGTGGCTCAATGATGGACCACACGCTCATCGTCTACACCAGCAACAACGCAGACAAACAACATACAAGTGGTGCAAACTGGCCTGTGATGCTCCTTGGTAACTTTGACGGTGCATTCAAGACAGGCTGCTTTACACAGATTGAAGGAAAGCGACCGATCAACTCGCTGTACACAACGCTCTTACAAACGGCAGGTGGCCAGTGTGAACGTTTCAACATGTCCGACAGCATTGCCAAAACTTTTGATACCGGCAACGGTGTTCTCGGAGATATCTTGGCATGACGATCCGGGGAGCAAAGCTGATTTGTTGGTCATCCGACAAGAATCAGTTGCAACATGCTATTCGCTTTTGCATTTCGTCGCTCTGCATAATTTTCATGCTGCCATGTTTCGCATCCGATCGGTACGTTCCCGGCAGTGTTGTGCCCGAAGATTTTGAGTCATTCGCTGAGCCGTTTCTGAATGCGTATTGCCTTGATTGCCACAGCGGCAGTGAACCTGAGGCAGGTTTGTCGCTCGATACTCTTGGTGCCACGAATGAAGCGAACGCAACAACGTGGAGGTCTATCTGGGCACAGGTTTCACTTCAGGAAATGCCACCTGAAGAAGCCGAGCAACCGCCAGTATCAGACCGCCTTCAATTCAGGGACTGGGTTGTGCACAACCTCGACGCGACCATGAAGGAGAGCGGTGGCTTTCGAGCTCATCGTGACCCAACAAAAGGAAACTTTATTGCTCACGATCTTTTATTCGGCCCGCTCCCTGACGATATCGAAATCGAACCAACATTTTCACCGGCACGACTCTGGCGAGTGACTCCTCAGGAACATATCACTCGGCTCAATGAACTGATTAATACGGAACCTCCTTACGATGCCAGCAAGCCGGGCCTGCGAACACATGGCGATGAGGTGCCAACAAACCATGGTGGTGAACTGAAGCTTTACTTTGGAACAGACCGAATTATTCAGTGGCAAGGAGGGACGGTTGCCTACGCTACGGCCGTTAAAAGCATTCCTTGTGTGTTGTCGTCAGCACGAGAGCATGGCTTCGAAAATTACCCTGACCTGTACTCTGTAAATAGTGCAGAAGCAACGCAACTGTTGAGTACAGCGAGTGACATCTTGCGGTACATGGCTTATGGACCTCTGAGCATAGCTACACCTCAGCAGATTACCGATGACCCGGCAGCGTATTTCAAAAAGTACGTGCCGGGCGACAATCGAGGTCTCCCATCGAGCCTGGTCTACAGCACAAAGACTGTCCGACCATTAACACCAGTCATCGCGGCGATAGACACACCTTCTGCAACAGACGACTGCCTACGAGAGGCCGTCAACTATCTGTTTGAAGCACTTACATTCAGGCCACCACAGCCATCTGAATCTGATCGCTATGTGTCGATTGTTAAAGAATCGGTTCACAAACTTGGCCAGAAAGACGGTGCAGT
>JBDOMQ010000308.1:0-3256 GCA_039831725.1 Pirellulales bacterium | reverse complement strand
GTGTTATCGATGTAGTGAAGGGTACACGCATTTTTACCAGAGGCGACAATTGGTTCATAACCCATGATTGCTCGTTGTCGAGTAAATTCTCCAATCAGGTCTGCTTCCAGTTCATATTCTTTCACACCTGGCTTGAGGTGCGAAAGGACTTTATCGAGACCATGTTTTGTAATCGCTATCGCATCTCGAATAATATCTACTTCAATAGAACTCTTGACCGCACGGAGGCTGTGAAGAATCGGAGCTAATCTTTGGAACGAATGGATCGGATAGCGATGAAGGAGCTGACGAGCCATACGGAGATCACGCGTTTCAGCCTCGAAGTCGGCGCGTCCGTGTTCGTTGGTATTCAGAAAGACATGAGTTTTATCAACGAGAATAGGATGAAGGGTAGATGAAAAGTCTTCAGCCCACAGGATGGTATCGATGCCAGAGATTTCCTGAGCTTCTTCCTTCGTGAGGCTGTGCCCCTCCCACGTCTCTACATTTGCATTTGGCTTTCGTATAAACAGCATCTCTCGATGTGCTGGGTGGATTGCATCTGGTGCTAGAACCAGAATACTTTCAATTTGCTCAATACCGGTCAGCCAGAAAAGATCAGCCGCGGGTACATACCGTACAGCACCATCGCCATTTGTTGTGAGCGGATCTGCCGCATGTACGATGGCGACACTGTCTGGTTGTAGTTTGGCAGCTAGTTGCTGCCTGTGCTTAATAAATAATGCCGGGTCGATTGGATCATGTCGCATGAGCTAACTCTACAGTTGGTGAAAACATGTGTGGTTATCACCGACGTCGAGATTCCTGCAACGTCCGTACCTCTTGAGCAGCTCGTGTTGCTTCCTGTTCAAGGTCCCGCTCTACCTGAACTGCTCTTTTCTGATCAATATTAAAAGTCGGCCGATAACCATTCCATGAAATAGAAAGAATACCACTCACAACGAGGATTGGTACCACAATAACAATGAGTGTTGCGATCCAACGCGAAGTCACAACCTGTCGCACGGGCGCAGGCATGCCATATGTTGCTAGCCCAAGAATTTTCTGAGCAGAGTTTTGTTTGGAGCGTGCCATATAAGAAAGTCTCCAGAGGTGAATGAGATGTCGACCGTGACATCGTTCTTGATGGAGAATCTAGAAATGCAAAAGCCGTGAAGCAAGAGAACTTCACGGCTTTTACGAATCTTTCTGAGGAACTCAATATTTACGACAGAACGTCATAAATTGGGTCCCCACCACCGCCGATCTTGAATGGCCGTCCATTTGGAGCAAAGTGCTCTTTATTAGGGTCGAGGCCACACGCAACAGTAATTGTGCTGTTGAAATCTGTTATCCCAACAGGATCCTCGTCAATACCATGACCCTTTTCATCAGATTTACCATAGACAGCACCGCCTTTGATACCAGCTCCGGCAAGCACATATGAGAACGCTGCAGGATGATGATCACGACCGGCATTTTGATTTATCGCCGGCGACCGTCCAAACTCACTCGCAAGAACAATGAGAGTCTCATTGAGAAGACCACTACTATCAAGGTCACGAATCAGTGCACCAAGTGCTTGATCAAGAGCAGGGGCTTTGCCCGCCATACTGCCGGCAACGTCATTGTGCATGTCCCAGCCACCGTAATCGACTTGAACGAAGCGAACGTCCTTTTCAACGAGGCGTCTTGCGAGAAGTGCTCCAAGCCCTACCTTAGAAGATCCATATCGTTCTTTTACTTCTTCTTTTTCTTTTGTGAGATCAAATGCTTCAAGGTCAGCACCACCCATAAGTTTGACTGCATCTTTATACATCTGATTGTATGACTCAAGTTGATAGCCTGCGTATCGTTCTCGGAAGCCCGCATCAATACGGTCAGCAAGTGACAACCTTCGTGTGAACACTTCATCTGTCAAATAGCTTGGTAGCTCCGTGTTTTCAATTCCTTTTTCAGGATCGGCAACAGGAACAGGGGTGAGAGATGGGTCAAGAAAACCTGCACCAGGATGACCGTTTCCTCCGCTATTAACCAATACAAAAGGAGGGAGTGCCTTATTAATCTTACCCATTTCATTGGAAATCCATGCACCCATTGCGGGATGTCGAATACTGTTGAGTACCGGATAAGATGTTTGGAGCCAATACCGAGCTTTGCTGTGATCAGCTGTTTCTGTTGTCATTGAGCGGACAATTGCAAGTTTGTCTTGGAGTTCGGCAAGATTTGTCATGTGTTCGCCAAAAACAACACCAGGTGTTTTTGTTTTTACAACACCGACGTCACCTTGGATATCCGGCCGGTCAGGTTTTGGATCGAATGTGTCAATATGACTCATCGCTCCACCCATATAGAAGTAGATAACCTTCTTCGCTTTTGCGGTATTCGGTGCTGCCTCGATTATACGAGACCATGGTGACATAACGCTCACACCAAGGGTGGAGGCGATGCCGGAAAGAATTGCCCGCCTGGTCTGGCGATTCTCAACATGCTTTTCGTAACGTTTGTGAAACATAGTGTGGACTCCTGTCATGTGGACGGCGTGCGAGTTGGTGTGTCTTTGTTTTGGCTCACCGAGTCCCCGACACGCTACGATGCGGTTTTTCGATGAGAATGTTGCTACCTAGTTAGTCGATAAAGAGAAATTCACGTGTATTCAAAAGGGCCCAGATGAGGTTTCCACAACCTGCAGCAGGGTTTGTTGCCTGTTTGATCTCTTGTTCAGCGGCTCTCCGCATGTCGGTATCTGGCTCATGAGTCAGCACTGCAAGGAAGATCGTATCAACGGCGCCCTTCATCGATTTCTGCTGTGATACCGTATCATAAATCACAGACCCTTCCGACAGCATGGCGTGGGTCATCCATCCATTGAAGAGCGTCAGAATTTGCGGAACTGTAGCAGACCTTCTTGCAGTTTCTATTGCTTCTCGGTCTCCTTGCCCGAATTGACGGAGTAGATGACTTGCTCCGCTTGGCTGTGGCAGTTCACTTGCCCGCGCAAGAACTAACCCGTTCAAGCCACAGTTTTTACTGCGACTCCTATTCAAATCTCGATTGTATTCGTTGTAATTTTTGTATGACTGTTCAAATTGTTCGTAGTCTAAGACAGACATATCAATGCCGTAGACAGTCTGTAGGTCTTGTGCAGTCGGTCGTTGATAGGCCCACTCATTTTTTGCAATGAGTGTGAGAAGTGAATCCCAGAGTTGTTCAGCAGTCATCCGCTTCAGCGCTGGTCCAGCGTAGCGGTGCGGCTCAGCTGCTGTCGGGTCGTAGA
>JBDOMQ010000193.1:0-3274 GCA_039831725.1 Pirellulales bacterium | reverse complement strand
GTAGTCAATTTTGTCTATTATTCCAAGGTTAATGAGTTTTTTTAGTACGACGCATTCAGTACCCTCAATATCCATCTTGAGTATCTTTACTTGAGCATTAAGTGACAAAATAAATTCACAGAGATCGATTGCCTCAATTTCAGTGTATTTGTCTTGACGAACGTTGGCTTTAAATGGCAGTAGTGATGATCCGTCAGACCATTGAACCTCATTGTCATCAGAATTTTCGTGGAAAAACAACTTCTGTCGAGAGTTTTCATCACTTACTGCCTGCTGATAGCAGTAAACATTATTCACGTCAGAAAATCTTTTTTTTAAAACTTCAAATGCATAAGGATTGGGTTCAAAACAATGAATCGTTGCACCGGACGTTCTGAGTAGCTCAGTTACGTTACCAACGTTTGCCCCACAATCAATCACGATGTCGGAATCAGCTAGGGGGATGCTGAGTAGTTGCTTTTTAGCGATTGAAGCGGGGCTTTCACGGCATTTTTTTTTAAATAGTTTTCTAAGAAGTCGTTTTAACATAGAGAACTTTCGAGAATGTATGGAGTTGCTGGTTCAATTTGTGGTCGGGCAAGAGCATCCAAGGCGATGCGTCGTTTGTGGGGAATCAAGTGAAATTTTCTCGGAGCGTTCTTTCAACCTCTTTCGACAGGTTCTACTTTTTTGATTTATCATCTACTACCACGACTCTTTAAGGAGTCGCATTAAGTATCAGCAGGTTTTAAGAAGCGCATAAAACGCCGGAAAACACGGCATTAAGAGAAAGAGAAGTGGGCGATATAGGATTCGAACCTATGACCCCCAGCTTGTCGAGCTGGTGCTCTAACCAACTGAGCTAATCGCCCGGGTCAATACTTTTCATTCTGACCCCCAGTTCCTTTCAGTCAACCCGCTAAAGAGATGAATCTTAAAAATGGTGTGGTACAATCTGGGTTTGTAGGACCGTGATGGCCACAGTTCTGCCAAAAATTGTCAGATTGGACTGCGACTCGGTGAATCATTTTCTTGCGGCCTTGCAACGCTTTGAACTGCGGTCAACAGGAAAGTGGTTTCTTCTCTCAGCTATTATTGGCCTCTTTGCAGGCCTTGGAGCGATTGGCTTTCATGCCTTTGGACAAGCAGTCCAGTTTACCGCCCTTCAGCAAATAGCAGGTTTCCACCCTCGTGAAGCAGCGGCCGAAGGCGCGCTCTTTGAAGAAATGCCTGGCGATGGAAATCAACAGGCTGAAATGAATCACGAGCCAGAGGACCATAGTGGGTTTCAGCCATGGCTGCTGGTTCTTGTTATGGCCGGTGGTGGTCTTGCCTCTGGATTACTCGTCTACACCTTTGCCCCCGAAGCCGAAGGTCACGGAACAGATGCCGCAATCGATGCCTTCCATAATAAACGTGGTGAAATTCGTGGTCGCATTCCTATTGTTAAGACGATTGCGTCTGCAATTACACTCGGTACCGGAGGGTCTGCCGGCCGCGAAGGACCAATCGCACAAATTGGTGCGGGTTTTGGCTCATACCTCGGGGATCTACTGAAACTCCCCGCACGGGATCGCCGTATCATGCTCGCTGCCGGTATGGGCGCAGGTGTTGGAGCAATCTTTCGAGCACCACTGGCTGGTGCAGTGTTCGCTGGAGAAATTCTCTATCGTGATGCCGATATCGAAAGTGATGCCATTGTGCCAGCAGCAATTTCATCAGCTGTTGCCTATTCTGTTTTCTGCCTCTGGCTCCCACCCTCGCTCCGATTTGTACCACTGTTTGGTGCAAACATTCGATACGCTATTGATTCTCCGTTAGAGCTGTTGCCGTACGGTGCCATGGCAATTGTTCTTGCACTTGCCGGTGTGCTTTACATTCAAACGTTTTATGGCATCCATCATCTCTTTAAAAAGCTTTCCATCCCGCCTCATGTGAAGCCACTGATTGGGGCGGCACTCGCTGGACTTGTCGGTGTTGGGCTTTGGTTTGCCTTCGAGCAAAACCATGACGCACTCGCTGTTCTCGGTAGTGGTTACGGTCTCCTGCAAAAATTATTTACCGCAGGTGAAACAGTTGGGCCGATGCTCTTAATTACTGTTGCACTTGTTAAAATTCTGACAACGTCGTTGACTATTTCGTCAGGAGGGTCAGGTGGTGTCTTTGGCCCATCGATGGTAATTGGTGGTTGCCTTGGTGGAGCTGTAGGTATTGTCTTTCATTCTCTTTGGCCTGATCTCGTCAAGCAGCCGCAAGCTTTTGCCATTGTTGGTATGGCAGGTTTCTTTTCTGGGTGTGCTCGAGCCCCTCTGTCGACAGTCTTAATGGTCAGCGAAATGACCGGTGGGTACAGTCTGCTGCTGCCAACACTTTGGGTTTCAACCCTTACCTTCCTGCTGGGTCGCCGCTGGACGCTTTACATCAAGCAAGTGCCAACACGACTTGACTCACCGGCTCATCGCGGTGACTTCTTTGTTGATGTGCTC
This sequence comes from Pirellulales bacterium, assembly GCA_039831725.1. Lineage (GTDB taxonomy): Bacteria > Planctomycetota > Planctomycetia > Pirellulales > UBA1268 > UBA1268. Next base: position 809 of record JBDOMQ010000193.1, on the reverse strand, counting down.
GAAGGCATCAAAGTAGACAATGTTTTCAAACGGGCTCCAGGTTTAAAGTTGATTCATGAAGGCACAACACTCGACGACATCGTTCATGCGTTGGCAGAATCCGTCCAGCGATATTTTCCTGTCGTTGATGCCCAAGGGAAACTCGTCGGTATTTTCTCAGAAGAAGATGTGAGAGGCTATCTCTATGACGACACAATCTGGCAGATTGCCAACGCTCGAGATGTCATGAACGGGAATGTTGTGACGGTGACACCGACTGACGATCTCAACACAGCACTTGGCAAGTTTACGGCGACCAACGTCGATGAGCTTCCTGTGGTATCAGCTGAGGACCGACAGCATCTGATTGGTATTATCACCCGAAAAGATGTGATTACAGCCTATAATCTCAGGCGTCTCGAGCACGAAAAAATGCGACGAGCGGCTGAGGTGTATCAGGAACCAACAGGACAGGCATAAGCCCGTCTTGCCCAAAGGGCCAAAGGCACGTTACTGTGCCACTGTTGCACAGTGTTTTTACTTTCTTCTTGTATTTGAAAGACAAGGACGTTCCGATTCATGCCGACTATTCATCTTGTTGATCCCAAAAATTCTTCTGCCTCGCCCGAACCGAAGAGCTTCCCAGCGGGCGCTCGTCTCGCAGATGTCGTCGCTACGTTCGTGACAGAAAAGACGAAGAAAAAGAAAACACCGATCGCTGCAGTCCTTGGTGGCAAAGTTGTTGGACTCGATAGTCTTCTTCCAGAAGAAGAAGAGCCAGCAGTTGAATTTCTATTGCCAGGTGATCCGCGTGCCCTTCCAGTCATGCG
>JBDOMQ010000152.1:0-3282 GCA_039831725.1 Pirellulales bacterium | reverse complement strand
CACCCGGAATTTTATTTGCTGCAATTGCCATCCCTACACCAGTGCAGCAGAGTAAAATTCCTCTGTCCACTGAGCCATCTGCAACTTGACGAGAAACATCAGCAGCTACATCTGGATAATCAACTGCTGTTTCATCATGACTTCCACAGTCCTCTACAGAATGACCGTGACGCTCCAGGAATCCGATCAGACGACGGCGGGCCTCAACACCTCGATGATCGCTTCCGATCGCAATTTTCATTCATTCAATCCAGGCTGCAGGCCATGGCTCCCGCACAGAAACATCATTTCGAATTGCATATTCGACTGATTTCGAACTCCACTACTTACTTTTCTGATGAACTTCCGAGATCAAGTATATCCATTCGAGCGTCAAGATGCTCACAGATTTGCTGAGCACACTGGTTATAGGCTTCTGCGGTCCCTCCAAACGGGTCCAACACATCTTGATTTGTAGGTGAAAGCATGTGCACTCGGTCAGCAAAGTTCGGAAACTGAGCAAGTATTGCTGCCCGATGGGCCGCTGTCATTGTCCACACAATACTAGCTTTTTGGAGCAATTCTTCTGTCACTACTTGGCTTGTGTGACTACTCAAATCAATCCCTGATTGCTTCATTGTGTGAAGGGCTTTTTCACTGGCCCGACTTCCTCCCCAACCAGATAGACCGGCACTTTTGACTTCGATACCGTGTTTTTGGATTTCGTTGGCTGGACAATCCAATTTCTCAGCTATTCGTTTGCGAAACAACGCCTCAGCCATTGGGCTGCGGCAGGTGTTCCCCGTACAAACAAAAAGGATTGTTAATCGTGCAACGTCTTGAAGTTCTTCATTACTAAACGTATTACCACGAAGGATATGAAAGCCTGTATTTTGTATCTCAATTGTTGAAACTGGTTCTTGAATTGATTGCATCCCATCGTCTATGAAAAGCATTGACTTCTCATTTTGCCCACAACGCTCGATGAGATCCGTAACCGTCTTTGGAGGCTTTGTACTTTCACCAGGCTCTGCAAGTACAACCGGTCCGGCAAAAAGCCGCATGCAGTCCTGAAGCATCCTGTGTCCTGGTGCCCGTAATCGAATTCGGTCATCACACAAAACATGTGGTTGAATAGAAATCGGTAGTTGACGCACCAACCCATCTGGATGATTATCTCGGAGCACCATCGCCAACGGACCTGGCCAGCATTGTCTTGCAAATCGCAAAGCAAGTGGTGTCATTGCTGGCGCCCAGTCAGACGCTTCATCACTACTCTTGATAGCAATCGTCAATCGGGGTTCATGCTTCATCACATCAGCGAACGCACACACTCGCTCAACAGCTGTCTCGTGAGTACCTGCTGCAGCTACGCAATAGTTGGATTCCGTCGGAACACCGACGATATTTCCTTCAGCGAGCGCTTGTACCACGCGATGCACCACATCACGTAGATCTTCAGACTCCTTCAGATTGATGACGGTCGGTGACATATATTCCATCGTGGAGCATGTATAACCGTAGCCCTTGAGCAAATTCCTCGTTTAATCCTCAAGACCTTCGGCAGACTTAAGAGGCTACACCAATCAGTTAAGCATCGCAGACTAGGCAAGGCTACTTCAACCGATGTACGTGGGGACAAGTCCTTTATTCCCTAAAAATAACTCGCTGTTTCCAACTCTGGCAACTTTTCGCCTTGTGGAGACCAGAGTTTCTTCGGTATTTCTCAGCGGCTTGATGTAGAAGGCCTTCGTCCGCTTGGTCTGATACTTCATGCCTGTGACTGATTAATTGATTAAGCCATATCACCTATGCCGAACACCCATACATCTAAAGAGTGCACCTTCTGGGCTTCTCTAATTACCACGTCCATGGTGATTGGTCGCCTGCTTTGCATTGCTGGGTTACCGACCTTTCTCATCGTTTCAGAAGATGCTTTTGCTCAATCTGCAGTTGTCAAACAACTTCCTCCAACTGTTGACGAGTCAGAGCAAGACGAACGAATTGTTGAAGTTCGAATCGAGGGAAATGAGACTGTTGAAATCTCAAAATTGCCACAGCTCAATACACGGGCTGGGCAAATTTTTGATCCACAAGCTATCGAAGAAGATGTGCGGACGCTCCATCGCACACGGAAATTTATTGACGTCTTGCCTAAGTATGTGCGTGTTCGTCAGGGGGTTGTCGTTGTCTTTACTGTAGTAGAGCGTCCCACGTTACGTTATGTGAAATTTGTTGGTAATCAGCGTGTGACAACTCGAACGTTGCGGAAGAAATCTGAGATTGACGTTGGGGATTCCATTGATAGCTATGTTGTTGAAGAGGCCCGTCGAAGACTTGAAAGTTATTACCATGAGAAAGGGTATGACGCAGCTCGTATAACAACTGTTGAGGGTACAAAACCGGGTGACAAAGGAGCCGTCTTTCTTGTCGATGAAGGTCGTAGTCGCAAATCTTTTTGGACAACCTTTGTTGGTAACACGATTGCAACCGATGCTCGATTACTCACACAGATCAAATCCAAACCAGGATTTTTCTGGTTCCTAGGAGGCGACGTTGACCATGAGAAAATCGATGCCGATGTTGATACGCTCACTGCCTACTACCGTAGCCTTGGATTTTTTCAGGCACGGGTTGGTCGCGAGGTGCAGGTTATACATGGTCTCGGCCGGGACTGGGCACTGCTTACCTTTGTCATTAATGAGGGACCCCGTTACAGGGTCCGGAATGTCTCATTTCTTGGCAACAGTCGCTTTAAAGGAGAATTCCTTGAGCGCGATCTGAAACTAAAAAGTGGTGAATTCTTCCATCAAGATCATATGAACGCCGACCTGGGGCTGATTCGTGATATTTATGGCGGTCGTGGGTTTGTATTCGCCGACATCCAAGCAGATCCCAGGTTTCTTGAAGAGCCTGGTGAACTTGATCTGGTCTACAAGGTGGCCGAGGGACAGCGATATCGGGTTGGACAAATTAACGTCCGTATCGGTGGGGAAAACCCTCATACTCGCCACAGCGTCATATTAAATCGACTATCTCTACGGCCCGGTGACATTCTTGACATCCGAAAACTACGATCCGACGAACGACGGATCGCATCGAGTGGTCTCTTCCTCAATGAACCTGCGAAAGGAGAAGGACCACGAATTGTTTTTAGTAAACCTGATCCATCTGAACTAATAGCTCGCGAACCAAATCAGAAAGGTTTTCGGGGTCAGAGCCCCGACGATGGTGACGCCACACTTGACCTCGTACTCAAAGGGGAATTAGCTCCATCACCATCCGAGCAAGAATCTGCAGATA
>JBDOMQ010000307.1:0-3288 GCA_039831725.1 Pirellulales bacterium | reverse complement strand
TTTGTCGTTGCTGTGCGGCTCCACGATTTGCGTGCTGTTTTTTTAAATGGCCTCACAGTTCGACTTTTGCCAGCAACGGAAGCCGTTCGCGGCTGGAAACAACTACGCCCCCCGGCTTTCCGATGGTGATCGCAAACATGTACGGTCTCGCCACCTTCAACTTCGCCGCAATCGGCACAATGACCTCATCCTTGCCTGGCGGGATGTCAAATACACCGCGGCAAGTAATCGATTGAAACCTCGCCAATAGGTATGGAAAAGCAAAACAACAACTGCAGTGTGGCTGAAATAGTCGTAATGGCTACATGTCTTGGTTAGTAAGGCAACAGAGACCCACTTCTGTTCCTACGAGACTATCCAGACAAAGGCACCGATAATCCCGCCAACTAACAGCCATACAGTGACAAATCCAATAACCGAAGTCTTTGACGGCATGGGTATTTCCAAACCGCCCGTACTTAGGAGCATCGGTCGATCAACGGTTGGGGCGCCCTCGGGAAGTGTGCAGGGTCGCAACCCATCCTCTCCAGTTTGGACTGGTGTGCGACTTAGCTGATAAAAACGATTTAGCTTTGTTGGATCGACCGCAGGTGTCAGAAGACTGACGACGATACCAACCAGCGAAGCCACAGAACTATAGAAGAGAATTTGCCACGGCAAATAAACGACGGTCGCTTCACCTTCCGTCCAAAGTAATCGAAGTGCTTCTGCCGCAGGCATCTCACTCAACCAACTGATGAACCATGGCCGAGTCGACACCCACCACACAGCGAAACCAGTCAAGGTGGTTGCCCATGCTCCGGCCACAGTCATTCCCCTCCAGAAGAGACCAATCCAGAAAACAAGTCCCATCATTGGGGCAATCATGAACCATATCTCCAACGCCTTGACGACGCTTGGCACCCAGAATGCGAAGGCAACACCGCCCGCCACAACCACAACTGCAGCCAGTCGCCCGACCCAAATGTAGTGGCTAAACGAAACATCTGTTCGCAGCGGCTTGTAGATGTTCTCCGTGAACAAGGCAGCGCTGCTGATCATGAACGAGTCGCAAGAACTCATGACCCCGGCCAACAATGCCGCCAAGAATAAGCCGAGCAGTCCTGGCGTCAGCCGAGGCAAGAAGGTGTGGGCTACTTCGCCGTAGATTCCGTCAGCTGCACGTTTGAGTGATTCCGTGTCGAGAAGTGAAGGGTCGTTTCCGTTTTGGATGTACCATGCAACCGCTGCGATCGCCGTAAGCGACCAAGCCGCAGTGCACAGTCGCTTGATTAGATTTCCGCCAACGATACCGACTCGCCCTTCCCATTCCGTCTTGCCCGCCGCGCAAACACCCATGATGAATGGTTGGGCCACAATGCCCACCAATGCTTGAAACGACATCATGACAACGAAGAACAGGGAGACTTTTCCGGGTGCGACCAGTGAGAGCATCGCATCATTGCTGATCGTTTCTCGCACACCATTCATGCCGCCGACTTCCGACAAGATGAAAGGCAATAACATGAAAGAGAAAGCGATCGTCAGAATGCCCTGAATGTAGTCCGTGACGATTGCGGCGCCTAAACCACCTGCTGCACCATAGATCACGAACATCAATGTCACTGCAATGATTGCAACATGAGCGTCGATCAGGCCACCTGTTCCTGCATCGACCAACGCACCAGCGCCTTTGAGCATCAGGCCAATCTTGATGCACATACTGGCGATTCCGACGATGGCAAAGAGGACTGCTACGCTCCGGTCGTAGCGCAATTCGTAAACGTCAGCGGTGGTAATCGCGCGAAACCGCCTGAAGATTGGGGCAATGAGCCAATAGAAGGGCGTGACGAACAGCCAAAGCCACTGATACCAGATTCCGCTTAGACCAGTGCGAAACGTGGCCGAAGAGACCGTCACTGCCTGATCGGAGGCAGTTCCTGTTCCGAAGGCGTGCATAATCATCATGGCTTTGCCGAACTTGCGGGGCATGAAGAAATCATCGAGTCCTTTTAAACGCCGCCCCATCCAAACCCCCATGATGGTGATGCCACTCAAATAGAGCACGACCACCAATCCATCGATCAGATGCAGGCCCGTAGCCGCAGCAAGAGGTAATGTCATTTCCAACAGCATCTACCGCTCTTCCATTCGTGGATGTCGAAACGCTTCCACAACCGCACTGTTGTCTGCATCACCAAAGCCCAACTCCTCGGCCTGTTCAAGAAGCGTTTTGTGAATTTGACTTAGTGGCGTTTTGGTCCCGGTACGCTCAGACTCGGCAAGGATCAGACGTACGTCTTTGAGGTGCTGAGAGAGCCTGGCCTGAAGTCCATAGTCTCTTTTGGCCATTTTTCGTCCTTTGGTTTCCATCACACTTGATTGGGCTGGGGTCTGATTCAGAATCTCGAGGGTCACCTCTTGATCAAATCCAAGCGATTCAGCGAACACCAATCCTTCCGCCAGTACAGCTCGATGCAGCCCGAGCACGAGATTGTGAACCAACTTAAATCGTGAGGCGGTGCCAGTAGGCCCTAGATAAAAGTGCTTTGATGTGATTGCCGCAAGCAAGGGTTTTACCTTTTCCACAACCTCAGCATCTCCACCTAACAACAAAGCAACCTCACCAGCAGTGACCTGAGCACTTGATCCGGCCACCGTTGTCTCAAGATAAGACACTCCAAGCTCCGCAAGCGATTGGCCGATAGCAATCATCTGCTGCGGATCACCAGTCGTCGTATCAATAACAATCTGGCTCGGCTTGAAGTCGGTCCGAAGCTGCCGAACTAAAGAAAAGACTATGTCACTGGTTGGAAGAGAAAGAATCAGCACATCGCAGTTCTGGACGACTTCCGTCGCACTTTCACAAGCGATGCCATCACTCTGTTTGAAGGACGCTAGTTGTCCCTTGTTGGAGTCGAATCCGTAGACTCGAAGCCCACTGCCTATTAATCGGCTCGCAAGCGCAGAGCCCAATAAACCGACGCCAATTAGTCCAACCGAGTTCGTATTCATGTTTCTTTATCGCAGCGTCGAAACGACTCCGTTTGAAGGGTGGTGGATCGCTAGCCCAATTTGGCTCCAGAATGACGGAATTTACAAGGTAAACAATTTGGATTTAAATTCAGGATTTCCAGAACGTCCTTATCAATCGAAGTCATACCATCAAGATTCAAAGTCCCCCCCTTCTCAAAGTTTTCCCCTCACCGCTTTCTGGATGACTGCGACGGATGGTCTCTTATCTGCCGGCACAAATCGCAAACGCCCCTCGTTACGACACATTCGTGTCACTTTTTAAAATCCTTTCAA
>JBDOMQ010000251.1:0-3296 GCA_039831725.1 Pirellulales bacterium | reverse complement strand
CGGTTGGCAGCAACACCAGATTCACTCGGGCAGTCTGTGGGCTCATCGGGCTATGTCAGTCCGCGAGGTGAGTTGGGCCTGGTGTCAACAACTGGTTTTGATATTGATGTTCCAGCTCGTGGTGTGCTCCCCACACTTCCAGCAGTGCTCACCGGGGATCAGCTCAATACTCTCCGAGATATGGTTCGTAATGACCCTGCCGCTATAGATCCTACTGGAACATTGAATCGCTATGGCGATACCTATTGGGCTGGAAAAGCGATGCTCAAACTGTCACAGCTCGCTCAACTTGCTGAGATAACTGGCCAGACAGATGTGCGCGATCAAATTCTCGTAGCACTAAAAAATGAACTGAGTGACTGGTTTACGGCAACAGGTGAATCAGGCGACAAACACTTTGCTTACAACGCAGAGTGGGACACGTTGCAAGGATATCCGGATAGCTTTGGTTCTGCTGGTGATCTCAACGACCATCATTTTCATTACGGCTACTTCATTCACGCTGCCGCGCTTGTTGGTAGTTTTGATGCCGAATGGGCGATGAATCAAAAGCAGATGGTGGATCTGCTGGTAGCTGATGTTGCCGGTACCGATGTTGCCGGGAACATGTTGCCACGTTTACGAAGCTTCAGCCCAATGGCGGGGCATTCATGGGCATCAGGGCACGGAGCCTTTGCCAGTGGGAATAATCATGAATCAAGTTCTGAATCTATGAACTTTGCAACGGCCGTGATGCTCTGGGGTGAGATGACCGGTGACAAGGGAATGACAGATCTTGGTCAGATGCTCTACAGCGTTGAGGCCGAAGCCATTTCAGAGTACTGGTTCAATCGGTATGGCACAGTCTTTCCTGAAGGCTTTCAATACGAATCTCTTGGAATGGTCTGGGGTGATGGGGGGAGTCATGCCACATGGTTTTCAGCCGAGCCAGAAATGATTAAGGGAATCAATTTTCTCCCATTTCATGGAGGCTCACTCTACCTTGCAGAAATGGCTCGGGACCCTACAGCGTTGCTCGCCGAAATTGAGCAACTTGGTGGCGGTGTCATTGATGATTGGCCAGGAATTATCTTGCAGTATGAGGCACTGGTTAACCCTGAGGCAGCAGCGAGTCGACTTGCCCTTGGAGGAATAGGAACTGAAGAAGGCCAGACGATGGCACAAACGTATTTCTGGACAACGGTGTTATCAAATATTGGTACACCGACATCGGTGATACGAGGAGATCATCCGCTCTCGGCGGTTTTTCAAAAAGAAGGAGCCACAACCTACGTTGCTCATAATGCTGGCGAGGAGGATGTAACTGTTCTTTTCAACGACGATACGTCAATAAATGTACCAGCCGGAGAAACAGTGACTCGGCAAAGACTTGAGGGTAGTGATCAGCTTTTGAATCCAATAACAGACAATCAATTAGCCGATCAGCCAGTCATTGAACCTGCGTCACCCTCGACACCATCGCTCAGTCTTGTCTCTTCAACAAACGCAGTGCGTCTCCTTGTCGATCCAACAACTGGTTTGGCATTTGTGCAGGAATCTACAAAAGATCCATTGCTACTTAGTCGGGCAGATGATTATTTGAATGGCGACGTACCACTTGTTCGCGGGACGGCCACACTTGTCGCGGCTGCTCGCGATGATCTCGGAAGAATGCGTGTGCTCGATGTGAGTGAATGGGGTGCATTTGCGTGGATTCTTGATGAGAATGGACTTTTTCAAGCAGAAGAAGGGCCAACAGATTCCACGCTGTCATCAAAAGAGATTCTGTTCCAGACCGATCTTAATGGGGATGGAGTTTTGGGTTTGCCCTAAAATTCTTGAGTTTCTCGGCTTCTTGCCAAGTTTGCAGATCCGATCCGTACACATTATCTACGGGCTTTTGTTTATGTGTCGGAATCCATATTTATCGGGCATTGAGAGCATGTGTTCTGTGAGTTTACGAGGCAGGATACCGGCCATAAGCAATACTGCTGCCAATTGAGACTCATTCGGTGTAAATTCGTATGGTCTTTATTTTCTTAGGCACCATCTTTTGAGAGCACTATGAAGCCCCGTGAAGTTATCGCGATGTGTCGCGAAAAAGAAGTGAAAGCAGTCGACCTCCGCTTTGTCGATTTTCTTGGTACCTGGCAGCATTTCACAATTCCAGTCGCCAAACTGGAAGAAGAAGTTTTCGAAAACGGAGTTGGGTTTGATGGTTCAAGCATTCGTGGATGGCAGGCAATTAATGAGAGTGACATGTTGCTTGTGCCGGTCCCGGATACAGCGTTTGTCGATCCATTTACAACCGTGCCAACGCTTGCTGTTATCTGCATGGTGCAAGATCCGATTACTCGTGAAGACTATTCGCGTGATCCGCGATTCATTGCCCGTAAGGCAGCAATTTATCTAGAGGGAACTGGTATTGCTGATACGTGTTTTATTGGACCGGAAGCAGAGTTCTTTGTTTTTGATGCAGCCCAGTTTGATCAGACTGCGCATGAGGGCTTTTATTCAATCGACTCAGCTGAAGCCGAATGGAATCGAGGCAGCGGAAGTCATGGGTATCAGGTGCGCCACCGTCAGGGGTACAGCCCAGTTCCGCCTACTGATCAGATGATGGATATCCGCACAGAAATGATGCTCACCATGATTCAGTGTGGTATTGATGTGGAAGCACAGCATCATGAAGTTGCCTCAGCCGGTCAATGTGAAATTGATATGCGATACCAAAGCCTTGTACGGATGGCTGATCATCTCTGTCTTTATAAATATATTGTTCGAAACGTCGCGCGGAGGCACGGACGGACAGCGACATTCATGCCAAAGCCAATATATGGAGATAGCGGATCAGGAATGCATGTGAATCTTTCTTTATGGAAAGAAGGGAAGCCTCTGTTTGGTGGTTCTGGGTATGCAGGACTTTCTGACATGGCACTACATGCACTCGGCGGAATTCTAAAACACGCACGAGCACTTCTTGCACTGACAAATCCAACGACAAATAGCTACAAACGACTTGTGCCGGGGTATGAGGCACCCATCAATCTGGCATACTCCCAACGAAATCGATCGGCAGCGTGTCGAATCCCGATGTATTCAACGAATCCAAAGACCAAACGGATTGAATTTCGTTGTCCAGATCCGACGTGTAACCCATACCTTGCGTTTTCTGCGGTTCTTATGGCAGCTATCGATGGGATTCAAAATCACATTGATCCTGGTGAACCACTTGACCGTGATATATACGACATGCCACCTGAAGAATTAGCCAACGTATTAAAGACGCCAGCCGCGCTTGGTGAATCTATTGATGC